>JABJPQ010000695.1 GCA_018663815.1 Halobacteriovoraceae bacterium
TGAAATTAAATTTAATATTGGAAGTGAAGCTATAGTAAGAAGATTGCCCTTGAAAAATGAAAGAGTTCCAACTGGAACTTATGATGCCATTATTTCAAATTCATTGCTTGGAACAGAAAGAAAAATTCGTTTTACGGTCGAGGAAAACAAACGTAATTTTATTCGTTAGACTCCGGTTTTTGTTCAAATCTCTTTTTTTGTTTAAAACGATTACGGCTTCTCATATTTAGCAGTTTTGTTATTTCAGTTGCGGTTTCTTCAAGTGCTTTATTGGTAACATTGAAAACTGGCCAACGACGATTTACTTCAAAAATTTGATTCGCCCACTCAACCTCCTCAACAACTTGGCGAGTATTAGCATAATCTCCACTAACGTTAGTTCCAAGTTTTGCAAGTCGATTTTGACGTATCTCTCGTAAAGTTTCTGGGTCAATAGTTAAGCCAAAAATTTTTCGTTGATCAATTTGTAATAAATTTTCAGGTAAAGGCATTCCAAGTATAATCGGAATATTAACAACTTTTAAGCCTTGCATGGATAAAAAGATGGATAAGGGAGTTTTAGACGTTCTTGAGATACCCACCAAGACGACATCACACTCGTCTAATGATTTTAGGTTTCGGCCATCATCATGATTTAAAGTAAACTCAACAGCGGCTACCTTTTCAAAGTATTTATCATTTACTGCATGCAATAATCCAGGTTGATAGTCTGGCTCTGTTTCAAAAAGGTTGGCAAGGTTAGTAAGAAGTGGACCGAGTAGGTCAACAGATCTAACATGTTCTTTCTTACTAATATTATGTACATATAAACGTAATTGAGGAGAAACAATTGTATAGACAACCATATCGTGATGAAGCGCGGCTTCTTGAAATATGGCATCGATATGATCTTTAGTTCGAACGTTTTTATAGCGGGTAAAAAAGATTTCCTTTGATTGAAATTGAGTAATAGCGGCTCTTGTCATCTCTTTCGCTGTTTCACCTGTACCATCAGAGATGATAATAACTTTTAAGTTCTTTTTTTCTTTGATTTCCATAATTATTTTAAAAAACTCCGACATGTTGATTCAATAGCTGCGAGGTCAGTCATTGAATTATAACAGGTTTTATCTTGTTTATTAAACCAAGTTCTTTGAGATTTTGCTAGCCTGCGCGTATTTATGGAAATTCTTTCTTTACACTCTGCGAGAGAAGAAAACTCACCGTGTAAATAAGCAATAACCTCTTTATATCCTATAGAATTAAGCGGCTTTTCACTTCCATTTGCTCCACTTTCAAGTAGGTTTTTAACTTCAGTTAATATTCCTTGGGAAAACATTTGTTCCGTGCGAGCTTGTATTATCGGAAAATGCTCCTCTTTAGGGATATCGAGGTAGAGGTGAAGAATATCCCACTGATACTTGTTAGAAGGAGACTCTTGACCTTTTTTACCCATTTCGCTTCTGCTCTTTGAGAAGCGCTCTCCTGTCATCCAAAAATGTTCAACCGCTCTTCTATTTCTATAGTGATCGTTTTCGTTATATTTTGTATAAGAATCAGGATCTTCGTTTTTCAATATCTCTCGAAAAGGTCCAATGCCTTCATTTTGATAAAGAATATCTGATCGTTCAAGAACTTCTTTTGAGGATGAGACTGACTCATACATTCCATTAATTACGGCCTGTAGGTAAAAGCCAGATCCGCCAACGAGAAAAACAACTTTCTCTCTTTGGTGACAATCATTAATGACGGGAATTGCTTCTTGTATAAAACCTGCGGCATTTATAGGGGCAAATATACTATGAGTATCAATTAAGTGATGAGGGATATTTCCTTGTTCTTCTCTCGTTGGTTTTGCCGTTCCAATATTTATTTCTTTATAGAAAAGAAGTGAGTCAAAATTAACAACCTCACCATCAAACAACTTGGCCAGATTAATTGATGTGGATGTTTTTCCACTCGCTGTGGGTCCTGAGATGATAATAATTTTATTTGGCATAATACTTCTTAATCTGATCTTGTGTCATTTGTTGCAAGATATTTTGTTCAATGAGTTCAGTTATGGCAATTTTTGAGAGAATATCACTTATTAAAGAATTATTATAAGTATTAAATTTGAAATGACTAAAGTCCAATTGATCAAAGGAGCTTATTTTGTGCTCAAGTAGATATTCTATAATCTCAAGATAGGGATAGCTCTGTAGGTCCTTAGGAAAAGTTCTTACTGCTACTGTCGTTGCATCCAGATGATCAATTTCAAAACCTAAACTTTGGAGGAAATCATTCGTTTGGGTTTGAACTTTTTGAGAGACTTTAATCGGTCGACTAACAAGTAAGGGAACAGCATTTTCTTTTAACGATTGTGAACAGAGTATTTTCATAAGGTGATATATAAGTATTTTTTCTTTATTTAAGATAAAAAGATGGTCATTTATTTTATACAGTGAATAATCATGAAAATCAAAAACAAGGCCAGACTCACTAGGCTTATCAAGTGATGGGTGAGGTTGTTGATGAATATTATCAAAGTAGTCTTCAACTTGATCTTTCATACTAAAGTCAACGGGCCTGTACTCAACATTACTAAAGCTGTCGGTTGAAACTTCCAACGGTAGTTCAGATGCTTTTGGTGAAGCTGCTGTATGAAGTTGTTGGCGAGAGGTCAATTCATGCCTAATCGTACCCGATATGATTGAGAAAACTCTAGGAGCCTTAAAAAGCTTAACAACAGTTTTATTGGGGTGAATATTAACGTCAACTTCATCGCTGGGAATATCCAAGTAGGCTACATAATGACCGGTTTCACCCTCTGGCCATAGGCTACTGGCTGCATTGAGAATAATCTTGTGCAATTTAATATCTTGAATGAACCGATCGTTAATAAAGAGAAAGTGATTTTTGTGGGCATTTCCTCGTGATGAATCTTGGCTTAAAAATATTTTAAAACAAACACCATCATAGGCTTGCTGGGTTATAACAAGTTGTGAATCTTTATTTTTAAAAAGAA
>JABJPQ010000706.1 GCA_018663815.1 Halobacteriovoraceae bacterium
CCTTAAGAGATGCATTAGATCCAAAACTTAAAGGGAAGTCATAATCATGAATGATTTGTTAAGCGTTAAAAATTTATCTGTCGACTTTAACACCCCAGAGGGAGTTGTTAGAGCTGTTAATGATGTTTCCTTTGATGTTCCAATGGGAAAGACAGTTGGTCTGGTTGGAGAGTCAGGATCAGGAAAATCGGTTACATCACTCGCTGTTATGGGGCTTATCCCTAATCCTCCGGGCATTATTTCTACGGGACAAATTTTATTCGAAGGACGTGACTTAGTTACAACTCCTGAAGATCAAATGAGAAAAATCCGAGGCAATGATATTGCTATGATTTTTCAAGAGCCAATGACTTCACTTAACCCTGTTTTTCGGGTTGGGGATCAAATTTCAGAATCGTTAATATTACATATGGGAATGACAGTAAAACAAGCCTGGGAAAGGTCGATTGATCTACTAGATCAGGTCGGAATCCCTAGTCCAAGACAATCAGTTAACAAGTACCCACATGAAATGAGTGGTGGGCAAAAGCAGCGGGTTATGATTGCTATGGCCATTGCTTGTGAACCAAAGCTTCTCATTTGTGATGAACCTACCACCGCTTTGGATGTAACAATTCAAAAACAAGTCATTGATTTGATGTTTGATCTACAAGATAAATACAATATGGGTATGTTGTTTATTACCCATGACTTGGGTGTTATTGCTGATATTGCTGATGATGTTGTTGTTATGTATCGTGCAAAATTATTAGAAAAAAATACGACCAAAGAAGTTTTTACTCACTCAGCTCATCCTTACACCAAAGGCTTGATTGCTTGTCGTCCTGCTCTTGATAAAAACCCAAGAAGGCTCTTAACTGTAAGTGATTTTATGGATGAAGAGGGCAAGGAAATTGTAGTTGACGTAGAAAAAACTAAAAAAGTAGAGAAGGTTTTTAAGTTTACAGAGCAAGAAAATCCCGTGTTGTTAGAAGTGAACAACCTTCACGTACACTTCCCAATAAAAGGTGGGATTTTTGGGCGAACAGTTGATCAATTTAAAGCAGTCAATGGTGTTTCTTTTAAACTAAGAAAGGGAATGACTCTAGGTCTTGTTGGTGAATCTGGTTGTGGAAAAACAACTTTGGGCCGAGCTATTTTAAGACTTGTTGAGCCTACGATGGGAGAAGTTCTTTATCATGGTAGGGACCTGACTAAACTTGATGATAAAGAAATGCGAGCAATGCGCTCAAAATTACAAATTATCTTCCAAGATCCATACTCTTCATTAAATCCAAGAATGACTATTGGTGAAATTCTGATGGAGCCAATGGTATTACATAATATTGGTAATAATAAAAAAGAGAAAGTTGAAAAAGCCAAGTGGCTATTAGAAAAAGTTGGTTTGCTGCCAAGTCACTTACAAAGATATCCCCATGAATTTTCAGGTGGGCAAAGACAAAGAATTAGTATCGCAAGAGCACTTGCTGTTAATCCAGAATTTATAATTTGTGATGAATCAGTATCGGCCTTGGATGTTTCTGTTCAAGCTCAGGTTTTAAATCTTTTACTTGATCTGCAAGAAGAGTTTGGCCTGACTTATATCTTTATTTCGCATGATCTTTCGGTGGTTAATTTTATCTCTGACGAGGTTGCCGTTATGAATAAAGGTGAGTTTGTTGAGATTGATCACGCGACTGAAGTTTATCTTTCACCAAAAATGGAATATACCAAAAATTTATTAGCTGCAATCCCAAAGGGTATTCCTAAGGAAATGCTCGCTGATAAATCTTAGTTTTAGTATAGAGAAATAGTAATCCGAGAGAAAAACCAAAGTAAATATTTAAGTTCCAATTCCATTGGAGTAGATAGGTGTTAATAGAGACACCTAAAACACCTACAATATAAACACCGATAACATTAAATGTTGTCAGCTTTGTTAATTTAAAAACACTGACTCCAAAAAATAAAGCGAGCAATGACCCTGCTGTCCAAGAAGTTATTTTTAGTCCAAAGATTAATAGTCCGTCACTGGTAGATGCCCAAAAGGCGATAGACATTAAAATCAGTGTGATAGCAAGAGTATCTCTAAAGTAAAATAATTTTATTTTTTTTGCACTTGTTTCTCGGTGGTGAAAAATGTCATTGTATAAACAAGAACTCAAAGCGTTTATTGTTGAATCAAGAGTGCTCATGGTTGC
>JABJPQ010000190.1 GCA_018663815.1 Halobacteriovoraceae bacterium
AAAAACTAGAAATTGGGATCGAGATGAAAAAGTATATTTAAACTATTTACAAAAGAATAAAGATGTTGATATAAGGATTGCATCTTAGGAACTTAAAAAACAACTCAGGTTCCAACTATCCAAAAATTTTCCGGAGAAGTAGCGTTTGCCGTTATGTGGAGAGACGTGAAGTAACACTTATTTACTTCAATTGTAACTCAACCTAAATTTGAACAGTTAGACATGTTCTTTCAAAAAAAAATCGTATCAGTTCGGGTCAAATTTACAACTGAACTATCAGAAAAACTAAGAATCAGTTAGGATTCATCTATATTGTAAGCGTTGTTTTAAATGTAGTTGGAAATAGTTTTCACTACAGTATTGAGACGATATCGGTTTATTTTAGGATTACTGATGAAACTACAAGTTAAAGGTCATTATTTTCGAATACTATTTATTGTATTTAGTAGCTCATTGATTCAGGCAAACTCTTTTGGGTCTGCTCAAAATTGTATTCAATTAATTGACAATAAGCTTTGTGCTATTGTTTCGGGACATAGTAATGGAGTTATATTAAGCGAGATTAAAATTAATGATTTGATGATAAAAAGAGGTTCAACTCTGACAAATCCAACAGCTTCTTTAATATGTCGATTTCTTGTTAGAAAAAGTGATGCACAAGTAACAAAGACAACGGGAAGCCTTAAATATGCTTTGTTAAGTTTAGATAAGAGTGAAAAACCCAGAGTTGTTATTAAAAAAAATAGCTTCTTTAAAACAAGTGTTATTACTGAAGTCAAATGTAGCGGTTTTAATACAGATAAAATGACTACTTTTAATGAAAAAGCAATGCAACTTGCAAGAGGTATTGTTATGGATGCTTATGATCGAATTGATGAGATCAAGTTCCCATCAAAATATATTAAAAGATCATTTTTGAAAGTAGTTAAAAATTTTGATTTGATAAAAATTAAGTATTCAACTCAACTAAGGAAGGGGGTATGGGCTTCAGTTGGAGAAGACAATACAATTTTAACTTATTCTGATTTTTATAATGATACTTTAGTTAATGCTGCTAGTACTATAATCCATGAAGCCTCTCACTTTTTCTATGCTGCAGAGACTAGCTCGTCAGAGAGAATTGCGGTGCAAACGACACAATCGTTTTTAGATAACTCTTTAAAAAGCAACGGGTTTCTTGTGTCCAGCTATTCGGGGAAATTCTATGGGACAGAAGATACTTGTGGCTGGCCAATAGTCATTAAAAGTCGATTTTCTTATAACAATACTTCTACACTCTTTCGATCAAATAATTGGATAGGTGGAAAAAGTATATGCAAGCAGGAATTTGCAATGGACATTAATGGTGATGCGTTTTTACAATTTATGAATATCTATAATAAAGAAAATTGGAGTAAACAATTTATCGAGAATCATCGAAAAGCTGAGACAACCAATCTATTCGATTTAGATGGTTTTTATTAGGCTCATTATGCGAGACCTCAGCATTATTTTAAAATTGTATGATGGATAGAACATGTGGAGAGTTAGTCGTTGAGTGATAATCATCCAATGTTTTAAATGAACAATCGTAAAAATTTCAACTTACTACTTCCACGGTTAAAATCTCGATTATACTTAAAATGAGCTAATTTGTTACATTTTTGGGATTAGCTTTTTCTGTCAATGCATTCTCGGGAGATATCGGTGATGTAATTGATAATATTATCTATGAAGGTATTGATATGAACTACTCTTCTTCCGGCCTTGGCATATGCTCAAAAAAAGAAGCTGAAGAACTTTCTATAGCAAACTGTACGGCAACTTCAGGAAAGTATGACACTTGTGCTTACGCTCAAGACTCGTGCAAAGCTCTCTAGAATAAAAATGCCCTCAAATTATTATTCATAATAAGTCATTGGTCTTTAATTACATTACCAGAATTACTTTTGTTTGATGGAGTTGTTATGAACGGATCTTTTTTAAATTGATCAGTATTAATCGCTTCTTTTGGGCTACTAACAAAATTGTCATAACACTCTTTTGTTTTGCTAATATTTTCACATAGTTCTACGGCTAATCTGTGCTGTTTCTTCTTGTCATATATGAAATGTGAAAGGTAATGACCCTTCATCGCTTGAACACAAGGTAATTCATGTTTTTTATTAAATTTATTTATTATTTTTTCATATTCCTCTTTAATAGCTTTTCTTGTTAAGTATGTTTCTGTATGTACCTTAGCTGATGGATCACTTTCAATCGTCGCTCTATCATGCTCGCACATATTTCGCACATCTGAAATCTTTTGCATGAACTTTCTATGTGCAACCTCTCCGCTAGGGTCAGTAAATGCGAACAGCAAGCCTCCTGCCATCAAAACTCCAAAAATAGTTGCAACAATCGTAAATAATAAGCCCGCAGCAGCTGCAGCATCACTGATAAGCAAGTTTAATAAAAAATCCAGAACTACCTTTTTTGATTTTTGAGCAGTTACTTTAGACTCAAGAATTTTTAATAATTCTTTGTGATTAGCTGCTTCTTCAAAACTAACTTTTATACCATTTATATCAATAGTTTTTTGTTGCCATAGAAAGCTGACATTAAGACTTGCTCCTTCACAGTGAATTATCATGCTGTTCGCTTTGCCTTGGGTTAAGCTACAAGTTTTATTTAAAAGCATTTTTTGACTTAATTTCACATTTTTTGCTTGATCAGGATATTTTTTTATGTGTGAATCTGATATCTTTGAAAAATTTTTAATGAAGTAGCTAAGATTATCATTCATGTGTTTGTTGTAAAGGTAGCTTGCAAGATGTTTATCTTTTAATGCTGGACCTTTTGCGAAAGCATTAAGACTCATAATGCAGCATAAAATAATAGACAATAGATTAGTAAAGTAACGCATATAATATCCTTTTTAATTAAACATCTAGGTTACTATCGGTATATAAATCTAAATCTTTAGTTTAACTTTGTTGGTATATCACTGATTTATTAGGAAAAAGATATATCGATAAACTTTTTGAACATGCAAAAAAACTAAGTCCTAGTGAACTCCAAAGTTATCGAACCCTCGATGCATGGAACTCCGTTGGGCGCATAAGTCTTTGGGTTAGTGTGCAATGTTTTAATTTTTTTTGCTTCGGGATGAAACCCTAATTTGAGTATACTTTTGTCCTGCTACGATTTATAAAAACACACATTAGACAAAT
>JABJPQ010000609.1 GCA_018663815.1 Halobacteriovoraceae bacterium
ATCAAACTCTTCAAGATCAATATCCTCTGTTTCATCTATTTTGGCGATGATCATTCTCCCTTGTTGTAAATAATCACTTAGCTTATGATAAATAAGTAACTTTATAATGATAGTATAACTGATTTAATTATTTTTTCATTTTTTTTAAGGAAATTTTATGTCTAACTCTGCAAAAGAAGGAATCATCAAGTTTAAAATCCAATTAAAAAAAGCATCCCAGATTGAGCAGAAACTCTATTTGGGAATTGAGAAATGGCGTACGATACTCTACAAAATGAACTTCATCGGTGAATGCCCAACTGACAAAGTTGGTTTTGGAAATATTTCACAACGAATAAGTCCACAATCACTTAACTTCGTTATTTCAGGAACCCAAACAGGAAAATTTCCTCTGCTCGACGGATCACAATATACAAAAATAACAGAGTGTAATCTTGAAAAGATGTTTGTCAGTGCAACAGGACCAATAGCACCTTCAAGTGAATCACTCACACATTTTGCTATTTACAACTCCAGTCCACAAATAAATACAATTTTTCATATTCACCACCAAGAATTTTGGCAATTTCTCTTAGAAAATAATTTTCCAAAAACATCTGCTGATATTGAATATGGAACTCTGGCCATGGCCATGGCAACTAAGAATTGCATCGGGAATAAAAGCGCTGGAATTTTTGCAATGGAAGGACATCAAAATGGAATTATCGCCTATGGAGAAACCCCAGAACAAGCCGGTCGTATTATTTTAGATATTTATAAAGACTCAAAGACTTAAACCAAATTTCTTTTCAATAAGTTCAATATCAGCTTTAGTTTCTCCAACCAGCACAAAAGAAAGAAAGGTATTTGATACAGGAGAGAGCAAAAAAAGCCCCTCTGCCTGTAGTTCCTCAATATTTTTCTCTCTAAAAAATCCTGTATTTTTAATGATTAAAAACTTCATAACTTTATAACGAGAGAAATAATTAAGGTATAAGCTATTTGCAATATATCCCATTGTCTTGCGTGCATTAATCTCACACACAGGAAATAATTTCACCTTGGAATTATCTAGATACAGATAAGAATCAAGTGACAAATATCCCATGTAATCTTGAGTATATTCTAAAAAGCCCTTTATAGCCGCTTTGTAGCTTGCTTGAAGTCCATATTTAAGTTTAAAATCATTCGTTATCACAGATCCTTTGTATTGAAACTTTTCATCAATGATATTTTCATATTGAGCAATAATACCGTTATTAAAAACAAGTGTTGAAAAATCACAAACTCTAGAGTGAATTCTTTCCTTAATTAAAACCTCTCCTGCAGTTAAAACTTTTACCATTTTATTTTTGTCTCTTGGATATAAGAAATGACCTTTCCCACTAAACGAAGTTGGTGATTTATAAAGATACCCAGCCTCAAGCTCTTCTCGACTCTTTATAAATGCTATCTTTTCAGAGGTTAAATTATTCTTCACTAAAAAACTGAGTGTTTTTACTTTGTCTTGCATTATAAGCAATTGGTCACGATTGTGAAATGAACCTAACCAAGGTTCAATTCTTACAGTACTCTGTGTTGTCAAAAATGGTTTATTAGAAATCTTTTCAATATAATCACGGTAAGATTTTGAGTAATTTTTTGTTGAAAAAGTAATCTTTTCAGGATCTACCAGATGTAATAAATACTCAAATTCTTGATTGATTTTTGTTGATTGAAGATTTTTTATATCACCGTGAAATAGTTTTTGTTCAAAATCAGCATTGAATAACCAAGCTATTTTTTCCATTCTTTTCTTTTTGTAATTGCAAACTCATCTTCATATTTTTTTAATTTTTCAATAAATGCAAAGTCCATTTTAGCCTTAACTCTAGCCTCTTCGACAAAGTTTTGTCCCATTGATCGTGCAGGGGTTAGAGGAAATGGTAATGATTCATTATAATAAGTCCAAAGATCCTTGTCGCCTCGCCAACGATTTAAATAAGTCACGCCTAAATTCACATGGGTTATTTCATCTTCTAAAACAATATCCAAAATATTAGCTGTTTTTGTATCACCTAATTCCAAAAAAAT
>JABJPQ010000697.1 GCA_018663815.1 Halobacteriovoraceae bacterium
GCAGACTTTTCAGACTGAACGTTAGTATCATCAATAGCAAAATATGTTATAGAATCAGTTCCATAATAGTCTTTATTTGGAATGTAAGTACAACTTAGAGGAGTGGAGGCTTTAAAGCAATTCTCTACTTCTCCATGAATAGGTGAGACATTGATTTTATAACTAATTTTTTGAGAATCGTGGTCAAAAGCCGTTGGTACGGTAACAATTATTTTTGAGTTTTGATTAACTGCGGTTTGAATATCATTGCCGACTTGTGGCCGATTTAATACTTCAAAGAAAATTGCAGAATCATCAGTTGCTACAAGTCCCGTTTCATCTTGAACTTGATAAACGAACATATCTTTTCCGTAGAAATCATTTTGAGGAGTGTATTGACAGTTTAGATCATTATTAGTCAACATACACTCTGAAAGGTGACCATGTGTGGGGGGGGCGATAATTTTATAATTTAATTCTTTTGAATCAACATCTGTCGCAGGAGAAACATTAAAAGAATGCACAGTGTTTTCTAAGACTTTAACAGTTTGTCTTTCAGCAATTATTGGCTGATCGGGAACAGAGCTTATATCTATTTTAACAAAACTTGGTTCGGATCTGAAATCACCATCTTGAATGATAAATCCAATATAATCTTCACCATGAAAATTTTCATTTGGAGTATAGAGACATTCAACTTTTGTTTCACCGAAAAATTTACATTCTGTTAAGGCACCTGACTTTGGTTGGGAGCTAATTTTAATCTCAGGGGAGATGGCATCATCGGTCTTCGTAATTTGGTACTGTACAGTGAGAGGTTCATCTTCTTTTGTTTGAACTTCTTTATCAACCCCTTTTGTGGGAGAAATTGTCTGAGAAAATTCTGTGATCATATTGTCTGGCTTACAACTACTGATTAAAATTAAAAAAAGAAATAATCTCATTGTGAATCCTCCCATATTACACTTTACGGTAGTCACACATATATATTAAAATTTAGTGAGATGAAGTTTCAATAAAGTTGCAAATTCAAGCGTCTAAAGAAGGTTATGTGGAAAGTTTTAAAAGAAGCCCATTAAATATGGCTTTTTTAATGGGCGCTTTTAGGAGAAAAAGAATTTTTGCCTATAAAAAAGGGCCCTAATTGTGGACCCTTTTGTTTTGCAAATATTTATTTAAAAACGATGTTATCTTTTGGCTTCAGCCTCTGCACGAATATCACAGTAACCAAAAACGATGTTGCCGTAGTAATCTCTATCAAAAGATTCTTCAGTTTCCCAACCAGCAAGACGACATGTGTCTGGGTTGTTAGATGCAATTCGACATACTCTTAGTGCATCAGCTTGCATATTGCTTCTTTCGTTCGATGATAAGTCATAAGCGCTACAAGCACCTGAGCCATCATAAGTTGGGTATGAAGCTAAGTAACTATAGTAACTTCTATAGCTAGCAGCATTAGCAACTGCTGAAATTAAAATGGCAACCACTGCAATTGCTCCAATAGCAAGAAGAACGTCTCCTCCGCTAGAAAAATTAAAATTTGAACCAGTTCCGTGTAAAGCTTGTGATAATACTGTTGGGTTTGCAGCTATAGCTTCAAGCTCTTTCTTGTCTGCAAATTGAAGTTTCTTTTTTAAAGCTTGTTTTTTTTCTGCGCTTGGGATTTGTTCAATAACTTCCTTCATTTGTTTTCTTAATTTAGCTTCTGATTAACCTGCAAATTGAGACTTGATTTTTGTATTCATTTCGTTTTGAGTTGCTTCTCTTGAAGTTTTATCTGATGCTTGAGCTCCACGGCTTAGTTGATAATCATACTCTTCAACAATTTCTAGCAGTGACTGAGAAGTTTGAACCTCAGTTACTTGAGATGCTGAACCTGCTTTTTCTGATGCATATGCTGTAGTAGTTACAAATATAGACATGACTAAAAAGTTACATAGAATTTCTTTAAACATAGTTTTTCCTTGGTTGATGTTAATTCCGTAACACATAGCATAAAGGATGACTTGGTGCGCTAATAACCTACATAACGTGAACTTTTTTCATACGCGCGAATTGGTATGTGACTGTGAAGTTGTCGCTTGATTAAGCTTTTATTATGCTGCCTCCACCATGACAGATTGTCTATTTTTTCTTAAGTTTGGATCATTTAATCCTACTTTTGATACCTTATCCCAGTTCCTAACCTTCCCCTTAA
>JABJPQ010000350.1 GCA_018663815.1 Halobacteriovoraceae bacterium
TAAGGGATTCTTTAGTTTGTTCTTGGAAGAAAATAGCGACTTCTTCATTAAGTGTTTCTAGGGCCCCACCTACTTTAAGAGCAATGACAGGAGTACCGCAAGCTAGTGCCTCGAGAGGAGATATTCCAAAATCTTCTACTCCGGGAAATATAAATCCTTTTGCTCTTGATAAGTGATCAATAACATCTTTTCTTTCGAGGTTTCCAAGGAACTCTATGTTTTCTTTTGCTTTACTTCTAAAAAACTGAATCGTTTGCTCTGGACCGTCACCAATAATTTTTAGGGGTAATCCTAATTCATTAAATGCATCGATTGCGAGATCAACTCTTTTGTTGGGAGCAAAAGCTGTAACCATTAAGTAGAAATCTTCTTTGGTAATAGCTTGCTTTTTAATATCTTTGAAGTCTTCAAGCTCTACAAATGGATACACCACATTAGAGCCAAGCTCGTAGTGTTGTTGGACCCTTTTTTGGACAAAATTTGAATTTGGTAGAAAAAGATCTACATTGGAGTTAGATTTTTTATCCCAAAGCTTGAGAAAGGGACGGGCTAAATATGCACTTGCTCTTATGAATAAATTCTTATTTTCAAAATAGTTATCAAATTGATCGTAGATATAACGCATGGGGGAGTGAATATAACAAATATGCTTTGAACCCTTTGGCTTTTTTACTCCCTTAATAACACAGTGTGAGCTACTAATTACTAAGTCAGCATCTTGTTTAATTCTCATAAGCTCGACTGCTAGAGGCATAATTGGAAGAAATTTTCGGTAGTGTGTATAGATGCCAGGAATCTTATCTAAAAAAGAAGTGTGAATTTCCTTTGATTCGATTAATGGCGAAGTACTTCCTTTTTTATGAAGTAGGGTATAGATGGGAGCATCAGGGTACATTTGGCAAAGAGCCTCAAGAACTCTTTCGCCACCTCTAAAACCTGTTAACCAGTCGTGTAAAATAACGACTTTCATATGGACCTCTTTGTTTATCTTTTTTTAATTAAATAAATGATTGAGAGAAAACCATAAGTAAAGAAATGATAAATTAAACTTATGTAATCTTCTCCATGCTTTTTTAGTACGTATAAAAATTTCTTCGACATCGCGAACTTTGCACCTGAAATATTCTCGCCAGTGATACGATAGTTCAGCGTCTCAAATTGAAAAATAAGAAGTTGGATTTCGTTTTGTTCAAGTAGTTTAAGCCAGTAGTCATAATCTTCAATTGCAATGAATTTATTTGCAGTATCAAATTTCAAATTCTGAGTAAGGTCTCGGTGTAAAATTACACTTGATGTGTTGACAAGGTTTTTATTTAACAACCGCTTATAACTGAATACTTTGAGCTTTAAATTGGGTTCAACTTGATTTTTTTGTTCATCTTGGTAATGAAAAGTATTTCTCATCGTGGCAGAAAACTTACTGTTTTCTCGGAGCATGTATTCTATTTGCACACTTAACTTATCTTGAAACCATGTGTCATCAGAGTCAAGAAAAGCAATATAATCACCACTTGCATGCTCAAGCCCAATATTTCTAGGAGTTGCTGGTCCACCCGAGTTTTTAATTGTTTTGAGCATCGTAACTCTAGGGTCAGATTTGGTAAACTCCTCAATCATTTTTATGCTGTTATCAGTCGAATGATCATCAACGATTATGAGTTCCCAGTTTTTGTAAGTCTGACCAATGACAGATAATATTGTTTCACGCAAATATTTTTGCGAGTTGAAGTTGGGGATGATAATTGAAACTAGTGGGGCAGACTGCATAATAGAATTTATCTTACTTTAGGTGATTTTAAAACTTTTATCTAGCTTGAGTTACTATTTGTGAAATTGCTTTAACTAGCTCTGTTTGATAGAATACAAAAAAATATTAGGATGTTGGTTTATGCGTAAGAAAATAATTTCCTTAGCCAAGGAGTTTTATAAGGGTGAAACAAGAACTTTTGAGCCCGGAAAAGACTATATCCCTGTGTCTGGAAAAGTCGTCGATGAGGATGATCTTGCATGCTTAATTGACTCGAGTTTAGATATGTGGCTGACGGCTGGACGCTATGCTGACGAGTTTGAAAAAACATTTGCCAAAGTTATGGATCAAAAATTTTCACTTTTAGTTAATTCTGGTTCTTCCGCAAACCTGATTGCTTTTGCCGCTTTAACATCACCAAATCTCAAAGAGAGAGCCTTAAAAGCAGGCGATGAGGTTATCACTGTTGCTGCAGGATTTCCCACAACAGTAAACCCAATCATACAATACGGTTGTGTTCCTGTTTTTATAGACATTGAACTGGGAACTTACCAAGCCGACATCTCTCAACTTGAATTAGCACTTTCTAAAAAAACAAGAGCAGTGATGCTCGCTCATACATTAGGTAATACCTTTAATTTAAAGGAAGTGTCAGCATTTTGTAAAAAGCATAACTTGTGGTTAATTGAAGATTGTTGTGATGCGATCGGAGCTAAGTTCAATGGGAAGTTAGTAGGAACTTTTGGTGATATCGCTACAGCGAGTTTTTATCCAGCTCATCATATTACAATGGGA
>JABJPQ010000648.1 GCA_018663815.1 Halobacteriovoraceae bacterium
AATAAATTGTAATTTTGAAGTAAACCAGATTTGCTTTAGATTTCTTATGCTTAAAATCACGAGTAGCCGTTAGTCCTTTTTATGCAGCAGTATCAATTTTAAGTTCAATGTTTTTATATTCTTCAATTCCAACAAATTCGCTAAAATGCAATGGCATAGGGATTTGAAATTGATCGCAAAAAAAAGCTCTAAGAACAATTTCATTCACAGGAGAAATTGATTCATTTTCTTTTTTCTCCCATCTCTGAATTGCTCCTGAAGTAAGATGAATTTTAGCGGCAAATTTTTCGAGCGAAAGTCCTAATACCTTTCTAAGAAACCTTACCTCTTTTCCTCTAAAGCGTATCCCAAGCTTTAAAATTTCTTTTGCTACGGCCTTTTCAATATCACCATGATCAATGGCAAGAACTTCATGACTTCCTATTTTCTTAGTAGGTATATCTAAAACAGTAACGTACTCTAAGCCTTGAAAATTTTCTAAATTCATATAAGTTCCTCTTTTGTTAAAACAGTTACTATCAAAGTTTTATCTATATAATCACAAATCACTTCCATAATTTCGCCCTCTAGATCTTTACCTCTGACTCTATAAGGAGCATTTGGAGACTCTTGAGACTTGATAGAAGTTACAGTTCTCCCAATTTCTCTAAGGTCTTCCTTTGTCACTACTCGTTCACTCATCCTTATGGCCGCATGAACAGTAATTTCAAAATGACCGTTCTTTAAATCTTCAATGATTATTTGATCCATCAAATCTCCTCGACTTAAACCATATCACAATCAATGAATTTTTCAATGAATATTTAACAACTTGAGTAATTTCAACAAGAAAGCTAACCAGTAGTGTAGGGTGTGAGTACAGATGACTTTACAATATCAAATGCTTAGACAGATAACGAGAAGTTCAAGTGGAGCCGCTCCCGCCATTTTAGAACTTTTTTAGTGCATTTAGATTACCGAAATTACTAGCCTTTTGAGCTAGTTTTTTTGTTTTAGAGCCTAAAGAAGTTCAGTAGTTCGTGCCAGATCCAGACAAATCCAATGCAAATTCATTTGTTACTCAGTCCAAGTGGTTGTTGGCCCTAGAGGTCGCAGAGCTGCGCCCTTTTTATGAGTATTTTTAGTTCAATCTCAGTTTAATCTTTCAGAGACTTTTACACGATATTGAGGAAGTCCATCATTTATATCCACCCATTCAACGTGCTCTTCAAAGCTAACGTGACTATCAGGTTCACGGTCCAGCTTATCAATTAAGCTTGCAACAGTAATATACGTTCTTCCTTTTGATTTTTGTGTTGTTTGGAAAAGTGGGCTTGCACAATGATTACAGCTGATCCAAAATATACTAGAACTAGATTCATATCGTTAAGTAAACTTTCACCCTTTAAATTTTTCAGTTGGTCATTTGGAACTGATGTCCATGTAACAAATGCTGCTCCATGAGTTTTACGGCAGCTTTCACAATGGCAATGAGAGCAAAATTCAGTAGGAGGAGTTATTTGAAACTTTACTTTCTGACAGTGGCATTGACCGTAAATTAGAATCACTCATCTGTATTTATTTTCAAACAATGATTAATATAACAAGTGTTCTTCAATTTCCTGAATACGTTTCTGAGCATCACCAGCTTTATGCTGCATGCTTTAGAGATAAATTAACTTTAATTTTTAAAACATCTAAGATGAGGACTAATTTGTCTATTGTCATGCCTCCAACTTGGCCATTAAAGATCTTTGAGACTCTATCCTGTGTAAGGCCAGGTACATTCTTGGCCAAAGAGCGCTGAGATATCTTTTCTTTCTCGCAGTGTGCTTTTATTTTTTTTACCAGCTTTCTTTTAATTTTGAAAACTTCATAGTTAACACCTGATTCTTCAGCTAGTTCTTTTAAAGAAACTTTTTCTAATTTCTCTGTCTTCATAGTTCAATCCTCTTAATACGTTTTCTTATAGTGTCTTTGTCTTTTTCCAGAAGAGCTTGTGACTTTTTGTGGAAGGCATAGACAAAAACTAAATGATCCTTATTAACTATACAGGATACCGCTCTCCAGTTCCCTGTATGATCCTTAACTTTAAATTCCTGAATTTTGGTATCTTTATCAATC
>JABJPQ010000327.1 GCA_018663815.1 Halobacteriovoraceae bacterium
CGTCATGACTAAATTTTTAAAGTAAGTATTCATATAAAACCTTTTTTCCAAACTACTATAGGTAGTGGCTAAAAACTTGATATTATCCTAAGACTGTAATGAAAATTATTAATCTAAATTTTAAGCTAATTTAAGATTTCGTAACAGCTCCTATGAACTATTTACAATGAGTTCTTAGTTACTTCCCAAGTAATTTTGAACGTTTGAGTCCAACTGGTTAAGATCAGAAGGCTGCCATGAATGGCATAAAAAATCCCTTAAGCAACAACGTGACAAAATCCAAGAATCGGTAAG
The DNA here is from genome assembly GCA_018663815.1 of Halobacteriovoraceae bacterium. GTDB lineage: Bacteria > Bdellovibrionota > Bacteriovoracia > Bacteriovoracales > Bacteriovoracaceae. Next base: position 295 of record JABJPQ010000327.1, read on the forward strand.
TACTTATTTCACCCATATCTTGTTGTGGTGAGTTAATCATGCTAGCTTTTGCCCATGAACAATCTTACCCCAATTGCCAGCGTGACTTTTGAAAATGGCAATATAATAACAATTAATCTGAGTCCTGAAACTTATGAAGTTATTATAACCTCAGCAGCAGATACAAATTTTTTAATTAAAGGACACCCCAATTGGTTATTTGTTACTAAGTGTGTAAAATCTCCTCCGCTTTGGTGTCCTATGGAATTCATAGCTAAAACACCTAAGTCAGTGTTGTTTTTTATCAATAACCAAGTAGTTTGGATTCATCAGTCTTTGCAACATCACTTATATCAAATTTGCGATGACCCAATGATTAAACTGAGCTCGCAAAACTTCTATTTTTATCACCATCAAAAGGATCATTCCGCATTACTCAATTACTGCCATCGTAATTCTGGAGAAGTTGAAACTCTCTTTTTTGACATTAATGGGGTTTACCTTTTTGATACGAAACTAAGTCCACATAACTTTTCAGCAGGGGAAAATCCTGAATACGAACAAAACAATAATAATGTTTGTGTGTACAATAGTGGACGTCCAGATGATGTTGAATATTTTGATTTGAAATGTTTACTAGTTCCCAATAACAAAGAAAATGAATCTTTTCGATCACGATTTCTCTATACTTGCGGAGATATCTTTTTTTATAATAGGCTTTCTGATTTTTTAAAATACTACTTTGAGAAAGTAAAGTCAGTTCGCCCACAATGGAGTTATCAAACATGGGCCAGACAATTAGGACTAAAAAGTAATACCTCCTTAACGAAAGTCCTTAATGGTCAAAGAAACGTCGGAACAGATCTTAAGGCCGCTTTGTTGGAGTACTTTGAATTTAATGCCAAAGAGGCTAACTACTTTAACCTGCTGGTTAACTACGACCGTGCAATAGCAGTTGATCCCCAATTAGCTGAATTTTTAGAGAGCGAAATTGCCAAAAGACATACTGGTCACAACTCTTGGTCCAACTGTGAGTTTTCCCAACGAAGAGGACTGACCCGTCGATATACAAAAAGCTTGGATGTACTCGATCTGTTTATGGTGTGTGGAGATAAATCGCGATTTACCCATATATATTCTGGTCACCCACTCGAGATCACCAGTAATTTAAAGAAAAACAAAATTGGTATTGACCGCATGGATGATAAAATTTTCTTTTATAATAAACAAGGATTTTTAGTTCCCATAGATCTCGCAATATCTATTATTAACCCAACAGACGAGGGAATCTGGCACAGTAAAAAATGGATTAATAACGATGAGGCCGCTCTTTACTTATACAATCACCAGACTACTGAGCGAGTGCTTTACATTTTTCACGAAAAATATGTTTATACACTTTATCCGTCAGTTGATTTATCTCTGCAAAAAAAGTTTGAGTTCGACTCTGAACAACTCATTTTTTATGTAGATGGAAAACCCCCCCCCCCTTCACTACAATTATCAATACCTCTAAAAGCAACAAATACAATGTACTATCATGATGGTATTAAGTTTCACTTTGAAAGAATGAATAAGAAGAAAGCAAAAGAATTAACTCAACCGGCTCATTAAAATGAAGTTTATATTGATCACTGTTTTATCTTTAATACTTACCAACTCCGTCTTTGCACAACCTCAAAAGGATGTGATGATTAATCAATTAAAAAAAATTGAGATTAATTTTCACAAAGCGCTGCAATCTTTTCCCAATGGAGTTCAATTTTTAAAAACTGTCACACACTCTGACATTCAGGTTGCTTTTACGCATTTAGAAAATCTCAATAAATTTTACAGCTTTCAAAAACCACCAAAAGTAGAAATCGTTCGAACTTTTGTTGACTTCTTTTTAGCGCGACTAAAATTAACTTTAATATATCAAAAACGATCACCCTTAGCCGATGAAAACTTTAATCCCTACGTCGTAGCATACAAAACAGCACTTAGTGAGATCGCGTTTTATGATCCCTATCACCACCGTGTAATATTTCATGTTGATCCACTCGTGACTTTAAGTTCAAAACTTCAAAAATATCCTGAGCCGAAACTTGATGAATATCGTGTTTTTTTTCAAGCGCTACTTCTGCATGAAATAGGGCATGCGGCTCAAGAAAGTCTGTTTGGATTAGTCACAAAAATGCTACATGCAAAAACCCTTACAGATCAATCTGACCTAGATGCTTTAATTGAGGGGCATACCATTCATCTCCAAGAAAGACATATGCAACAAATAACTAATCCCCCATTGTGGGCCGTTACAGCTCATCAAAAACTCTATGATCTCTCTGTTCTCTCTGGAAAAACTAATGAACAATTAAGAAAGAGCTTAGAAATCAAAAAAAACTGTGATCAAATATTAAGCAATCAAAATGAGAAAAAAGTTTTAGAGTTTATTTTAAACAAGAATGATGAATCAAATTAAATTTATTAAATTAAAACACCTAAATCACTTAGTCATTTTGTAATACGGAAGTCCGTTGAGTGTATACTTCCCAACACATCCAGTAGGGATAACTCTTTCATCACTTTCTAATTCATCCTTAAATTGGCAAGCTTCATCCACTATCCCAGCTAATTTTTCAAACTCGAAACTTTCATACCAACGGACATACTTACTCTCTGCCAAAACATAAAGTGATGTGATATTATATGATCTAAGCTTAGCAAGTTCATCGAATTTCGCTGAGAGAATAAACTGCATCACCTTATTTCCTATTCCACTTCCACGATAATCAGCACCGAGATATATACGATCAATAACTTTTTCACCATCTTCAATAAGGACTCTAAAGAATCCAGCGATATTAAGCCCATCTCTTACAAGCCATAAGTGCTCATCAAGCATTCCATTTGGTAATGATTGGATTCTATAGCTTACATTTTTATTTTCTTTTTGGGCCAAAGTTAAAGAGCCACTAAATTCAAGCACTCTAGCATCGGCCCACACGGCACTAACTCTTTTTACTTCTTCTAGACTTCCTTTGAATTTATCCA
>JABJPQ010000699.1 GCA_018663815.1 Halobacteriovoraceae bacterium
AGAAAGACAGCAAAATCAAAATCCCGTTTTATTGTATATAAAGGAGTGGGGTGGTCACAGTAGTCGCTCAGGAAGTAAGGAGCAAAGTCTGTATTATCGTGCTTTAATGTATGGTTTCTTTGCCCAGCACCTTGGCCTTGATGTCTCTAACTAGTTGAAATAGGATACTTTTAGTTCTTTTTCCTATTGAAATCCTCACACAGGTCGATAAGAAATAAAGAGGTAAAATATGTCAGCTATTCATTATTATTTAACGTTTAACCCATTTTTGAATCATGAATATGAGCAAGATTATAGTCAGGCACATGAGTTCTATGATTACTTGAAAGACCTTGTAATTAAGGATAAAAAAAGTACCGCTTATTGGGGAAAATTTATAGGTAAAGATAGAGATGCGAGTGTTAATATTGAGCAGTTTCAAAAAATTCACACTGATAATCTAGATGAAGGTTTTAGTACCCATCTTTATATAACAGATTTTAAAAATCTTTGGGTTGGTAAAGTAAAGTCAGTGACTAACCAAATGCCTAAGAATGGTAAAACGCTTCCTTTCTATGATGGTAAAAAGGTCGAAGTCTGGTTTGAAATAGAAGACTTTATGTTGTTAGAGCATAAGTCAGAAGAGACAGCGAGCAAGCTAAGTGAACTTTATATTGATAATGGTTATTCTGAAAAAATAATTCATGGGCTGTCTCCTTTTACAACTTCTATTAAGTACCCTTGTTTATTGCAAGACATCGCTGAAGAGCAATACTTTGATAAATTGGATACAAGTGATTGTTCTCATCTCGTTTTAAAATCTAACCCTGCAATCACAAAAAGTAATGCAGATCAAGTTTTAAAAAGTTTACATGCTTATGTTTTTCCAGAAGAGATGTATTCTAAACTTCCCTATGCCGCTAGACTTGAGATTGAGTCTGCTGAAGTTGATATGTTAGAGCAGCGACATCATAATATGCATAAGATTGCTTTTTCATACCTACGAGCGCTTGAGGTCGTATTGAATGATCTCGTTGTTCATCATATAAAAAAATCAGGCAATGCTGAGCACTTTTTTGTGGATGCAACATCAGCACCTCCAAAACTTTATCTTAACCCTACCAAAGATTACTTTATTCCACTTAAACAGTTTAATAAGAATTTTTCCATTTCTCATTTACTTAACTTTGTTGATCGCTCGTCTAGTAGCACTCATATGGGCTTTAAAAAATCATTTTCAGAACATAAACAATTTATTCGCTATATGACTAAAGAGTTAAATCAAACAATTAGGGATAATAAATTAATTGAAATTAGAAATGCACTTGCTCATGGCGAGACACAAAAACTTACCTTTAAGGATGCGAGTGCAATTCGTAATATTATTCTTGGCTGTGGAACTCCTGGATTAATTCAAATGTGTTATCGTACCTTCTATAAAGATAAGTTTCAGAGCCTCTATAATGTATCTGAGTTTAATCAAAAAGCAGAGGCTAAGGACAACAAGAAAAATATCTCTAAGACAGGATTAAAATTAGTTGGCTAGTTACATGTAAATTTTTCTAAGTCTCTTGCTTAAATTCCGCTTTGCTGTACGGTGTCTCCAAAATATATAATGGAGTCACAATGAGAAATCAATTAGTTCTACAGATGCTTATTTTATCCAGCTTAGTTAGCTGTAAAGTTGCTAACTCAAAATTAATCTTAAATGTGGTTGGGAATTTTCATAAAGAAGTTCATATCTTTGATACAACTCAAAATGATGTAAAACCGTATAATCTTTATATTGATGCTACGAGAGGAGATTACTTCGACGGTGATGTTGTTGCTCCGACACAAAGTACTTCTGAGATGGGGGTCTGTGTGGTTTACAGCTCTTCAGCTTGTGGAGAAGAGCCTGATCATAATCAAACATGGGAATCATATTGTAAGAAAGTTGAAGTTACCCCTTATGGTGAATTTCAATTAGTTTTAGAGGGAAGCACTTCTCAAAAACATTGTTATACTGATATTCAATTTAATAACGTGCATATTGCAGCTTACCGTTTAGGTGGGGATTATCCTAAGTGGACTGAGCAGTATGTGACCTTAGATAATTATAATACTTGGCAGTTTGATCAATCTTTTTACTTGAATAAAGCTAAGATTAGAGAGGGAAGTGACCAAATTGTTCATGATGATTTTCAAGAGGGTGAGTACCCTTTTGATTGGTTCTTAGAGCTCTTTGATAATGAAGTTGATGAAAATAAAGTCTTTAATTCAAACTATTATCTAGGTGATTATTGTAAAGCCGATGGCCATATGTATGGATCAGAAAGAAGAACATGCGAGTTAGATATTGAAATCGATTTCTTTCAAGAACACTACTTTCACTAAGAACTTAGGAGAAGAAGTTTAAATCTCTTCTCCTAGAACTCTTACCCCAGAGATATCTTTATTAACCTGTCCGATTTTAATTAATTGAGGATATTTTTCTGAGATTAAGTCAGAGTCCTTAAGAATAAAGACAAAACCAATTCCCATATTAAATGTTTGATAAAGGTCAGTTTGTGTTAACTTTGAACTTGTGGTTACAGTTTGCATGAAATCAGGCAAGTCTGGTAGGGATGTAATATCGTATCCAAAATCGGCATTAATTCTTTTGATATTATTAAGTCCACCACCTGTTATATGGGCCATTCCAAAAACTTCGAGATCTTGCATGATATTTTTAACTTCTTGAACATAGATTTTGGTTGGAGTTAAGCATTTTTCTTTTAATTCTCGTGGAGAGTCTTGAATCAACTTTCTAACTAAAGAATAACCGTTTGAATGAAATCCACTTGAGCTGAGAGCGTATATACTCATCCCGTCTTCAAGCTTTGAACCATCAATATAATCTTTTTTCTCTACTCGACCTACAACAAATCCGGCCAGATCATACTCACCATCTTGATACATATCTGGCATTTCAGCTGTCTCTCCACCAATGAGAGCGCATTGGGAAAGCTTACAACCATGTGCAATTCCTTTAACAACATCTTGATGGATTTCTAGGTCTAACTTTGACGAAGCTAAATAATCGAGAAAGAACATAGGCATCGCACCTGTGCATAAAATATCATTTACACACATTGCAACTAAGTCTTGGCCAATAGTATCGTGTATGCCAAGCTCAACTGCTATCTTAATCTTTGTTCCAACTCCATCTGTTCCACTTGCTAGGTAATGATCACCTTGATCATACAGAGCTGCAAATCCACCGACTCCCGAGACAACGTTTTCAGTATAAGTATCTTTGATAAAAGATTTAATCTTATCGACAAAAAGATCACCTTTTTCTACGTCAACTCCTGCTTCTTTATAATCCATAATTAATCCTAGTGTCTAAAATGTCTGGTTCTAGTAAAGTTCATTCCTATGGCATGTTCATTACATGCTGTAATAACCTCTTCATCTCTAATGCTTCCACCTGGTTGA
>JABJPQ010000447.1 GCA_018663815.1 Halobacteriovoraceae bacterium
CAGAATAATTGTGTTGTATCCATTTCTTTTTTCTCCAATTTTTGGTTTTTGCAAATTAATTTTGAAGTAAAAAGGACGGGCCGTACAGGCCCGAGGATATATTTTCTTAGATTCTTACATTTAATCCCGAACTCAGGTTAACTAATGGAACGGGAACAACTCATTTAGTTTTAAACTTTGATCGTGGAAGTGGAATATTATCAACTCGAAATATCACTAAAAGGATACGACTCATCGTTGGCACAAACGCAGGTGATATTGTCACCTCTTGTCACGGTAGTGCATTCCAAGTGCCTCAACTAAATTGGATTAATACAAATGCTAACTATACTATTCAAGTTAGTGAAAATATTCTCGTTGATGCCTCGGCAGGGAGCTTCACCTTGACATTGCCAGATACTCCTTCCCATGGAGATATGATTCGTATCGTTCATGGAAAGGGTGACTTAACCACTAACACAGTGATTATTCTACCAGGACTTCAAGATACTCTTTTAAGAGGGGTTGGTTTAGATTTTGATTTAAACAATAGTTCTGTTACCCTTCTTTTTTTCGATCATGATGAAGGAGCTGGAAATAATTTTAATGATGGAAATGGTGACTGGAGGGTTTTTTAAAAGAGCATGTTAGACTTCAAACTACTTCATGTTAAATCTTAGCTTCGCTCTAACTCATTCTCACCACTTATAATGCTAATCTTGTGGGATACGATAAACGCAACGAAACCCAACATCGTATCGCATGGATTTTAAAGAGTGAATAAAGCTGGCTGAAAAAGCTCCCGCTTTATCTCCATACTCATATGAGCCTCCACGAGTAAGCACCCCCCCAACTCCACCCTCTATTTTTCCTAGGCCATAGGTAGAATTATAAGTACTACCTACACTGGCAGGATCTGCTGGAAGGTAATCTTTAGCCACTAAGTATTCGTTACAAAAACTACTCGAAAATTGGGTCCAAGTTTCAGAACAACTATAAGGTAATGTACTTACCTGTACCATATTTGACCAATCAACCCATTCGGATATATTTCCAGCAAAGTCCCAAATCACATTTGCGTTTGAAAGCTCCAAGGAACCTTTGGTGTCTCTAATAATTGTATCTCCAAAATCAATTCCAGCAAAATCATAGCCACAAGCATCAGCTTGGCCATTATTTCCTCGAAATAAGCATCCATCTCCTACTTCGTCAGTTGACCAATTAGAGCTTACATTTTCTGCATTATGAGCGATGGCCATCCATTCAATATTTGAAATCAAATCATAATTTTCCCCTAAGCTTTGACACTCTAATTTGGCCATCTCAATATCTAGCATACGCCAAGGTTTACCGTCCTCAACGCTGCCAGGAATATATGTTGTGGTTCCCCAGTTTTGAGTTGAGCAATCACTTTCGTTACACCCGTCCACATCAACTTCGGCTGCGTCAACAATATTATCTTGATCTAGGTCAAGCCAGGCTTTCGCTTCAAACTGCATCACACAGAAGTCAGAAACAAGTTTCAGAGCATCACCAGGCACCAGCACATAACCATCAGGGCAGGTTAATAAATTATACGCAGCTGTAGTTGCCACACTAAGATCAGAGCAACTAGAACTCACATTAAACATATTTATTCTTTTACTATAAAAATTATAAGAGCCTACACTTAACGCTGTAGTTGTAAGTGTTACGGAATCTTCAGTTGCAATCCCGCTAGCAACCTTACTAGAGCAAGCCGAATCAACGTGTAACTCAACCGTATCGCCTATATTTACACCCGAGATAGTTATTGAGGGGGTTTTTATAGTATCATTTTTTGTAAGAGGGTTTGAACGATAAAGAAAAGTAGGAGCTACGGGAACTGATAATGTAGTTGCTGTTAACTCCTGTATATTTTCATCCATCAAACCAGTAAGGTCTTTCATTCGAACCATATAAATATAAGACTTTCCACTTTCAAGCTGGGTAAAAGTAATGCTTGTCGCAGGAGTAACAACTTTATCAATCAAAACGGGGGTATCACTTTCTAATTTATAAATATGGTACTCAGCTGCAGCGTCTGATTCTGTCCAATTAAGAGTCGCTGTAGTATCCGTGACATTTGAAATAGAACTTATCCCTGTAAACTTGTTTTGTGAGTTAAAATAACCTGTATTCAAGTCTCCTTGAGAGCGCTTGACCTCAGTGGGATAAGTCTTAGTCTCACAACTCATAAATTGTAGTGATAACAAAACAAGCAAGAAAAATTTCAACAGTATGTTAATTAAACTATCCTTTGCACAGATTACAATTACTTATCGTCAAAAATGCAAAGAACTTGAGCTAGCTAGTCGGAACTGTTAACTTGTTAAAATTAAAGAAGTTTCCCTCTCGTTAATTGAAAGTAAGGGCTTCTTCCTCAAGCGATTCGCAAAGACCTTTAAATTCAATTTTTACTTTTATAACTGTCGAGTAGCTACCCCTAGCTGCAATAACTCCCTTTCCTGTAATCTCGGCTTCAAGTAATACTATGCTCTGAGGGTAAGCATCAATATTTCTAGCAAAGCTTTGATTCAACCAAATCACTGAAGAGTAACTGGCGGAAACTTTTGTATTATGTTGGCAAAAGTAGTTAATATTTATTTTACGAATAATTTCATTTCTACGAGTGAATCGATCCTTTAAAACTTTAACCTGCTCACAACTTGATTCTTCAATATATACAAGTAACTCCTGTGCCGGTAGTACTGCTCTGTCATCAGCTTCTTGCAAAACAACTTCAAATTCCTGAGGAGAAAAACACTCTATCTCTTTTGAGGTCGCTGATTTATCCGAATTACCATTTAAAGTTTGAACAGAAGTCGTTTCAAGTTTAAATAACTGTGCGTGAACAGTGCCAGATAGAAAGATCAATATAATTAATAATTTTTTCATTTTTTATCCTTTCAATTATATGAGTTAACTCATTGGCACTTCTGTACCATGTAAATTATCGCAAAGAAATTAAATTATTAAACCCGCTATCCTTGTGGCTTCAAGGGGTTACAGCCGTGGTGAGTAAAAACAACACACATCATTGCGCAACGCACAAAAAAGGATTACTATCCGGCCCAACTCAAAGAAGAATAAAGGTTATTCTTCCTGCTTAAGGGAAAAAATGAAGTTAAATAATTTAATCTATTTTGCTCTTACCATCTCGATGTTTTCCTTTAGCGCTATGACTGGAGCAACTACTCCAACAACAGTTTTTAGTTATGGAAATAGAGCAGTGAGTAAAGCGCAGGTTGAAAAGTATATTGAAGATTTATACTTAAAAGACTCCGTACGGATGTCTCTTTTTAAAAGTTCACAAGACTATCAGTCTTACGTCACAAACAAGAAAAAATGGACGGCCAAACATTATGATCAAGGCTTAAAGCTTTTCACATATATTAATACGCTCGATTTTCACCTTAATCAAAAATCAAGGTCATACCTTAAAATTTTCTCCATAAAATCAACTGACGTTGAGAAAAATCTACTTGCTTATGAAGAAAAATCCTTAAAAAAGTATCTAAGCGAGGGGGAAAATATCGGAATAGTTAAGGCCAGAAAAAAATTTGGTGCAGACTTAATAAATAATAACTACCCCCATACTGGTGTTGAATCACATGAAGAAATTTATGATATTTGGCTCGATAATCACAGAAAAAGAATAACCCAAGAGTTAAATATTAAAAGGCTTAGTGAATACTTACACTTCACGGTATCAAACCATACTGATCTCGACCTTCAAAAAGAAGTCTCTATGTTTGATATTTCTCCCTTTTATGAAAAAACGAAAGCTCTACTTCCTCTTAATCAAAAAGGTTTTATACCGAGCAAAGACCTTGAGCAGATCTTAACGAAGTACCCAGAAGTAAAGTTATTAATAACAGGTATGAACACAATCGATTTTAAAACAACACCAATAAATAAATTAAATTTCACTACGAATACAGATGCCTTCCAAGCTTTTAATGGTCTAGTTAAAAAGAGCTTTAGCCATGAACGTGTTGATAAAATTATATCCCTGCAAAAACGAGCAGGTGAGTTTTCAATAAAGTACACATCTCAAGAACTCAAACAAAAAACACAATTTCATCTTGAGGAATATTTCTTTTCCAACAAAGAATATGCCCATTATATTTTGTCTGCTCTCTATAATATTGCGATTGATATCCAAGAAAAAAAGATTACTCTGGTATCTCAAAAACAAGCTAAGAACTCTTTAATCAGTAATTTTGCTAATATAACAAGCCAATTAACATCAATCGATAAAACACAAAAAAGTGAGAAAACATTAAAAGATTACTCTAAAGAAGTAATGAATAAAAATCTCTCAACGACAAACGGTAAAGTTAAAAAGCTCATTTCGATATTGGCACAATATGATTTTTTAGTCTTAGAAAAAACATTTAATTACTCAACCCACATCAACCTTTCATCCATAGGTAATGATGTGAAAGTTTATAATAAAATTAAAAATCATCTTGCGACAAAATTATTTCAAGAACGTTTGAAAAGCTTTCATGAAAATGACCTCAACCATTTCATTGAATGGAATTTTCAAATGGACGGAAAGCAAAGTAACCAAATACTAAATTTTATTAAACATAACGATATTACAAAACAATTCAAATAGGAGAAATACAATGAAAAAACAATTACTAAATGTATCACTAGCACTTACTTTTCTAGCTCAACCTTTGGCCAGTATGG
>JABJPQ010000711.1 GCA_018663815.1 Halobacteriovoraceae bacterium
AAATCAAGATTATTCTAAAACACGAACCTCCAACACGATATCAAGGACATGCAGCGACCAACATAAGGTAAACTTATGCTTAACCTAAGCAAAACTGCTGATAGTTTTCATAATTGAATAAAATATTTAAAACTTTCTATCTCTAGAAACATCTTTCCAATTATTCTAAACCTACTCTCTAAATGAGAGTCCAACAAACAAACCAAAATATACATAGCATAAATTAAGTTTCTTTTTGATCGCAACCTTGAGATTGACTGAAAAATCCACTCTATAGGAATTAAAGCAAAAAATGAAAGCATCCATAAGATTGAAAACCCCGTGACCAAGCTGGGGTTAACCAAGATACCAAGAGTTATATAGATTAAAATCCCAAATAAAATTTCTTTCAACTTTCCATCGTCAAAGTTCACATACGTAAATAAAAGTTTTGAATGGTTTAAAACGTAGATCAAAGTCAAAAGAACCCCAATAGGTGAGATGACATAAAATGCTTTTCTATAAATATAATCAAATATACTTAAATAGAATAAGCTATTGTTAAAAAGCTCAAATTCAAAATTCAAAAGTCCATAAAAAGCAATAGGAACTGAGAGCATTACTCCCATCAAATTGTACCTAATCCACTGTTTTTTATACCACAGAGTTTTATCTCCCAGGAAAAACCTAAAGGTAAATAGAATCCCAATTGGTAGTAAGAAAATATTTAGTGGATTAATAATGACAAGATAAACACATATCAACCCTGTCAAGAGCCCAGACCTGTAGGTTCCGCTATGAGTGCTCCACATCAGCGACCAAATCCACAAAATAGGAGCAGTGGTAGAAACGGCTGAGAAATAATCTGCTCCTAAAATCTTTGCAAAGGACCATGTACTTACAATTGAAAAAACACCAAGTAACGATAATCTCCGAGAGAAAAAATACCTTAGCATAGAATAAAAAACTAATAAGAAAAGACCGATTCCAATAAAATAAAAATGAAAACTCCAAATTAAATTAAAAAGTTTAGGAAATTTTAAAAATGGTAAATACAAAAATGTCAAAAAGCTCCAAAGCATTGAACTAACTTCTAAGTTTGGATCAAAGTACAACTTAAGCGCATCAATATTTTGAAACAATGGAATTTCTGGAATTGAAATAAAAAAAGTAATCCCACTTAAAACCAAAATTGTCTTTTCAAATGAATCGAGAAATTTAATTTCACCAAATTGTCCCATCATCGTTTCTTCAATAATTTTTCCACGAGTTGGCCACGAGTAAAACAAACCGAGCAAGCCAAAGAAAACCCAAAATAAATAACTAGCCACGAAGTCTGGAAATAATGCGAAAACATTAAATAACAATAACATCACAATCTTTCCAAGAATCAAGCGATAAGTAATTCTCTCAATAGATGAATTTGCTCTGTAGTAAATTTTTAATCGATTATCTACCTCTTTCCCAAGTAAATACCACTGCCCACCCATGAAAAACATGTAAGCCAAAAGCATAACTGACTGAATTAACAAATTAAGGTCGAGTGACTTCTCTATGAATACAGGTATGCACAAGAATGAAAAGTAGATAAGTATTCGATTTATAAAGAATTTATACTTTTTAACCAGAAAGTCCGACTTTTTAACTAAAGTTTTTTCCATAATACCCGACAAGTTTAGTAAGAGTTGAAACACACTCTTACCCAATCCTAAATCATCAAATCCCAAAGGCCCCTACCCAGGGCCTTTTTTTATTTCAATAACTTGCATTATAGCTTAGATACTACCCTATTGCATCAAATTCTTAATATGATAACCTTATATATAATACCCCTTGTGTGCATGATGCACTTCAGGTCTTCAGGAGGAATAATTGGGTATAGCGTTTGGTTCCATAAATTCAGGTCTTCCAAAGGATATTGTACAGCAAATAATGAGTGCTGAGAAAATACCTATCCAAAAAATGGAAGAACGAAAATCTAAGGTCGAGAGCAAAAGAGCTCTGGTTAAAGATTTAATTGGAAGAGTTGAAAACCTTCGTGGAGCTGTCTATGCCAATAAATCTGAACGAAGCTTTCGTGAATTCTCCGTCAATGTAAGTGGTGATGGAATTGCTGCGAGTGTTGACAAAAATTTAGCCCAAGCAGGAACCTATCAAATCGAAGTACTCCAGTTAGCGCAAAAATCATCTGCTATCTCAAATGGTGTTGAAGACAAAGATAATACCTACGTTGGTGTTGGCTACCTTCAGTATGAGCTACCAGATGGGTCAACAAACGAAGTTTATATCGACGAAGAACACTCCTCATTATCAGGTATTGCTAAATTGATTAATGGTGACTCTGAAAATGGGATGAAAGCCAATGTCGTAAACTCCGGAGATGGTAGTGACGAACCTTGGAAAATAATTATTACTCTCAACGAAACTGGTGACGGACAAAAAGCAACATTTCCAAACCTATACCTCGTTGACGGGGAAGTTGATATTTGGTTTGACGCTGAACGAGAAGCCCAAGATGCAAAAATAAAGCTTGATGGATTTCCAATTGAGCTTCCTTCTAATCAAGCAACTGATCTTATTACGGGCGTCACAATTGATCTTAAAAAGGCACAAGTTGGAAATGAAATTACTCTTGAAATCAAAGAGGATAGTGCCAAGATGGCCACAAAAATTGATGATCTTGTTACCAGCATTAACGAAGTTATTAAATTTATAAAAGAACAAAATGCGATGGATGAATCCACGGATACTTCACGTACCCTTGGTGGAGATATCACCCTACAAACACTAGAGAGCAGACTTCGTGGCTCTGTATTTCAAGGAATAAAAACAGATTGGGGATCAAAACGAATCGGAGACTTGGGATTAACCTTCCAACGAGATGGAACACTAAAACTTGATAAAGATAAATTTGAAG
>JABJPQ010000068.1 GCA_018663815.1 Halobacteriovoraceae bacterium
ACTTGCAACAAACTCTCTAAATTCTTGTTTTGGAATTTCTTTATCGGCCTGGCCTTTCCAACCACCACCTGTTTGTACCCAAGAGTCATCTCCAAGTTTTAAGTTAAGATCGTACTTATTAAGTATTTGATATAAAAATGCGGGAAAACCTAAAATTCTGGTGGGATAGTCCGAATTTTCAAAACGCTTTAATGTGGCAACGGTTTTCTCTTCATCAAAGAAAAAGTCTTCACCATTATGTTGAAAAGTATAAAAAACTTCGGCCTTATCAGTAAAGCTAGTTAGAAGTTCATCTGTAAATGCCGTACCTAAGTCATCTGCAATATTTGGATCATAGGTAAAGCAAAGATAATTATACTTTTGATCTGAGGTCATACCGAGACTTGCATGAATATTATAAGCAAGTTTTTTTACTCTACGAAGAGAGTTCTCATCAAGATAAATCAGACTTCTTTGACCACTAGTTCCAGAGCTTCCAAGAGTAAGCGTGACATCTTCTTTTGGCCCGGAGCGAAGTTCATGGGTTTTAAATAAGTTTACCATGATATAAGGCATCTTCTCTAAGTCCGACTCAGTTTGAATCATTTGAGGTGTAAAGTTAAACTTATCCCATAAAAACTTAAAGTAATTACAGCCATCGATGTGAATATTAGCGCACTCTTTGACACTGTCTAAAAACAAGGTTTTATTTTCATCTGAAAAATGAAATGGATCCGTTGTGAATAAAGACTCTATCTTACTTGTCATTTTTAAAAAAGCTTCCTAAAAACGTTCGTTCCCACTGATTGATATAATATTTTAAATACAATTCATTTTCACCTGTTAACTCTAGATTATTAAAATCGAGTATTTCAAAAGAACGGCTGAACACAACATAATCGTATCGTTTGCCTCCTTCATGTTGAAAAGCAGGGATATACCCACAAGGGATAAACTTAGCTTTTGCAATTTTATCAATAATATTAAGACGATTCGCTCGAATAATTATTTCAATATACCTAATACCTCTATCGCGCAAAATACTGCTGACCTTCAAAAATAAATCGGTAAATGAAATCTCTCTGTCTATTTTGCATCCTGTAATCACACAATGTTTATCTACATGATTAACATTAGCGAAAACTTCAATAATCTGATTCGGAGATGTAATTAATAAATTAGGTGTTTTAAATGGAAAAAAAGCTAAATCAATTTCATTTTTTTCCTTTAAATTTTCTGAACGCCTCTTGATAAACTGTGGCGCCTCTACAACTTCCAAAGTTGGAATTTTTCCTTCATAGTGTTTATGTTGCCACATATGAGCTTGCTTCATCTGAGGTAAATCAATATTTTTCCTTACAATATTATATAAAGGAAGAACAATGGGATGTTGCTCAAAATCGGTATAACGATGTTTGATACAATCATTAAAATGAAGTGCAGCTAATGCGTGAGTTTCATACTCCTCAGTTTTGTGTACATTGGGAAAAATGCCCAGTTGTCTGAAACCTATTCTTTGAGTAAGAATTTGAGCGGCCTTATGAACTGTACGTGTCGTTACATAAAGCACGTCCATACCACTTGTCTTTTCTTTGATATAATCAATACCAAAGTGAATCAAATTTTCTGTTATTTTATGCCCACGGTGACTTGGTAGAACAATAGCGCCACCAGCTTTTGAGAGTCGGTTAAACTTGTCATATAAAAATAAAATACAAGCCACAACTTTTGCACCGCCATTGGTGGCTACAAAAATAAGCTTTTCTTCACTACTAATTGTAGCTTGGATCTCATCAACATTATAAAACAATGAATCAGGGTAATGGCCCTGATATGCGTGTGCGTAAAGTTGAAAGATTTGGGAAATGTCCTCAGCCTGAGCTTTTCTATACGTTATTTCCATGCAAGATGTATAACCTACATTAGCTATTTGGCTCAACCAGAGAGAAAAACACTGTAAATTATTCAGTGCATTGTTTTACTTAGTAGAGAAAAACTGACCTACAAAAAAACAATGTCAAAGCTTATAAGTAGCTGTTATCACGAACGTATTATAACCTTCTCAAAAATATTTTTCAATTTGAGAAAAAATCGAATACCCTAGTTGGAAACTTAATCTCATGGAGGAATTATGAAATTTTTATTTACAGTTACTGTTCTTGCTTCTTTTAGTCTTTTAAATACTGCGGTTGCAGCTTACGGCCCAGCTGGTTGTGGACTTGGAGCAAATCTTATGAAAGATTCTAAAGGGCTTGTTTCAAATGTTATGGCCGCGACGACAAATGGTTCTTCTGGAAACCAAACTTTTGGTATGACATCTGGTACAAGTGGTTGTGAAGTTGATGATTCTACAACTGTTGCTGCTGTTAACTTTATTGAAGGTAACAAAGTTGCTTTCGCAAAAGATGCTGCACTAGGAAATGGTGAAACAATTTCTGCTCTTGCAAAAATTTACAGCTGCTCAAATGTTGAAGCATTTGGTACTACAATTCAAAGTAACTACGAAGCAATCTTTAATGACAAAGCTTCTGCAACAATTAATAGCAATGTTCAAAGTGCTGTTATCACAAATAAGTCATGTGTATAATTTAAAACAATTTAAACTAACATATTATTTGGTTACACTCCTCGCTTTAGCGGGGAGTCTTTTTATCAGCTCACCAGTTAGAGCTGTAACTGAACAAGAAATACAAATTGCCTCCCTGCACCCGCAGTGGCTAAAACTTCTTCGCTATCAAGCAAACCTGTTTTATGGTTATACATCTCAATCTGATGCGGACTCATTTTTCTTTAATCCAAACGGAAAGCATTCCCCCACCCAAGAACTTACCAGCTTTATTGCGGCCGTTAAATCTAGTGATAAAAAAATTTGTCGTTTTTGGGCCAGACAAAACTTTGTAAAAAATAATTTAAAAATTGAGTCA
>JABJPQ010000163.1 GCA_018663815.1 Halobacteriovoraceae bacterium
ACAATTATTTTTTCAACTAAGCTTTTGTCTTTGATATTTTTTATGGCCTTATTAGCTAGGCATGCATTGGTTAAGGAAATTTCACCGGACGTAATTTTCACTGATGCCTTTTTTGATTTCAACATTAATCTCACGGCATTAACTCTAATGGTCGCCTCAGCATCCGTATAGCCAAGCTCTTTAACAATGTATTTAAACAAAGACGGATATTTTAAATCTGCATAGAGCTTATCTTTTTCAATTAGTTTTAGATTCATAAGAATCTTCAGAGTGTAGTATTTTTCTTTTTGTACCAGTGCTTTAGTTTGAGAGAATATTTGCAAGTAGACCTCCTGTAGTCAAAAGGCAATATAGCAAAGATATAATCTCTTGAAAAAAAGCTCCTAGATGTTAGAGAGTATAAATGAGTTTAAAGAGAGGTTTAGTTTTAAATTAAAGTTTAAGTCTAAAAAAAGTTTCAATCACTTCACAAGGAATTCTTGCAAAAATAAACATAGGCTTACTTAATGAAGCCTATGAAATAAAATTAAGTTCAAATAAAAAACCTTACACTGATATCATTCACAAACTTGGCGAACAGAGACATTATCTATATAACCACCAACTGAGTCTGCATCATTGCGACTACGAAACTCGAGTCTTTGAAAGTCTGAAATTGAATTTACCGCAATGGCAAAGTGGTTCCAACCAACGCTTTGAGAATTTAGGTTTGCAACCTTTTGCCCGTTCCAATACACGTAGGCCCTATTGGTTAGGTTATCACCATTTATGCGTGCGGAATAATCAAACTGTAAGACAAAAACACTCTCCTTGGGTGCGATAAAATCTTGCACTAAATACACATCACTTTTAGTGTAGCCTTGTGAGGCCACGGCATCTAATTCGACCTTGGCACTTCCGTCACTGGCCATAATTCCTCCAATTCCATCTCCGTTTTGAACTTCGATGCCTGCATTTTTAACGGGGATATTTGCATACCATCCGGGAAGATTATTAAACAATCCCCATTCATTATCTCCTAAGTTATGACCTTGCTCAAAACTTCCATTAATTAATAATTCGTCATTATCGCATAGAGGAACATCTCCAAAGTTGATATCTGAAATATCACCCTCCACGAATGATCCTCCTTCATATAAAATATAAGACTCACCCGACTCACGTTGCACCACGGCCACAACATCATCTTTCGCCTGGGGGTAAAGAACCGAGCATCCTTCTTTATTTATAAAATCAGGGATGACTGCTTCAACAACTTTTTCTGGCTCCGGGGCTGCTGGTGCTGGCACCACGGTCGTATTATTTGAATTTCCTGCAAATAGATCTTGATAATGAGGAGCTGTTGTCTCACAACTTATCAGTGCAAACGTAGCAATCAAGATGAGAATAGAAGTCATGCAAATCCTTTGGCTAAATTGATAATCCATCAATCAATCTCACGGTAGATATTGCAATTAAAATGCCATAGAAATCGGTGCTAATTAGCTGAATTTGAAAGAATTTTCAAACCAATTTGGCACACCCACCTATTATGGCCCTAGTCATTTTGGGGCTATTTGGACGCTGGTTTAGCCTCATCCAACAAAGTGGAATATGAGTGCAGATAACGGTTTGAAATAAGTTTAAATATATTTACATGCTGATTATCATTTATTTCACCAGCATCAATAACAAACTCTTCTAGCTTCTCACCCGCTTTAGCTTCGCCTCCCTCAATAATTGGTGCATCAGATCCAGCGACTCCATCATCCATACCAAAATCAAAGTCACCCGCTCCAGAAGCAATACCTGCAGACTCAAACTTAGGGATATTGATTGGCTTAATTTTGGCCAGTTTAGCTTGCTTCTTTTTTAATTTTTCTAACTTAGGTAAAACGAGATTTGATCCCGCGGCCATCTGCGCCTTACTCACACCTGTCTTTTTGGGATTACCTGTAAAAAGTGTTTTAAACTTTGCCATACTTTTTGATAATGGTAATGATTTTTTCTTTAATGATTTGTCTCGCTTATTTGTAAGGTCATCATACTTTTTTATCAATTTATCATTTCGTTTTCTCAAAGCTGAAGTAACAGCTGAGAGTTTATCAATCTTTCCAGCAGAAAAACTATCATCACTATCAATCATTCCATTACTGGCCGCTGCATGACTCATGTTTCCAATCATACCTAACGCTTGGCCAGTTAAACTTCCACTCACATTTGTTCTTTTTGCCTGTGGAAAATTAAATCGCTGCCTCGGAATAACACTTGGACATTCCGTAGGTGCAAAGCCATTTCCCTTAGGTACAGCACAACCGATAAGTCCATTTTTCCCTCGTTTTTGCTGACCCATTTCTACTTGTCCAAGTTCATACTCTCCTTTATCTTTGGCATTTTTGTTACCATAAACAGAATTATTTGCATGTGATTTAACGAACGCTTCTCGTTCGGCTTGGACTGTGGCTACTCTTGACTCAGCTTCTTTTTTTGAATCGGTATCGAATTTAATAATCGCTGCATTGACAACAGACATGATTCCCCAAGTCCATGCTCGAGTAGAGGGCTTTGGAAGAGCATTCTCTTTAAGCCAACTTCCCATCGTATAATAAAGTAATAGTAATTTTACTCCAAGTTTCAATAGTTCTTTAAAGTCATCACCAGCATTCGCTGAGTCAACTAACATTTCTTTTTTTAGCTTGCTTATAGTGGAGAGAAAATAATTTTCAATGTTTTTATCTTTAATATCATTTCTATCATGTAATTTTTTTATCTCTTTTTGAATATTTTCTTTTTCAAATAATGCAGATTGGTTCTCCACAATATAGTTAATATAAGAATCGATACTCGCTATTTTTCTAATCTTTTCAACAGGAGTACTTATTTGCATCTTATTTATTTTTTGCATAGCTATTTTTCTTAAAACGTTTTCAATGATTACCTTAACGTAATATTTATGATTTTTATTAATATCAACGATCGAATTTGCTGCGCTAGCGTCTGCCACTTGATCTTGATTTGGTATTTTCCCAAAAGAAACGGAGTCCAAAGTAGCACCCTTTTCAGTTAGAACCCCACAGCATGGAATTGGAACATTTCTATTCGCTTCTATCGCTGCAATATGGTCATTAACGACTGCGGAGACTGAAGTACATAATGAGGAAGTACCTAAAATTGATGCTTGAAGAGTTGTTCGGGTCCCTTTATATCCTATATCTGCAGCATCATTTTTAAGAGCGTTAGCATGATTTTGAGCTGCCTCCCTTACAGC
>JABJPQ010000483.1 GCA_018663815.1 Halobacteriovoraceae bacterium
GAAAAAGTTGTAAAGAGAAAATCAGGTAAATTCATTGTGTTGAGTTTTTTTACAGCACCAGATTTCACTGAAAGTCCTGCAACTTTTTGCCACGAGCAAGAGAGTCCACCATAAACACCATTAAATTCATCTGGCCTAGTAAAGTCTTTATACAAGGTATGTATTGCTCCAATTCCAACTCTAATTTTAGATCCGCCACCAACTCCAACACCTACGCTTCCACCAAGCCATCCAACAAGACTTGTCTCAACATCAGCAAAACTATCTGTTACTTCTTCCGTTTGTTTATCATATTCTTGGATACAATAAGGCATAATAACAAGAGCAAAAGTTACTCCTACACCTGCGCCTACACCAGCTTTAGGAGTCTTGCCTTTGTAACCGACCTGTATTGTATAAGCATCTGGTAGTACCTCACTCATATCAATCTCACTATCTCTTCCAATTTCTTTGTAACCAGTATAAGTATTGGCACGGTCAAGAAAGCTTTCCATTTTTTTAAGCATTTCTTTAGACTTTTTCATATCCTCATCACCCATTCCAAGGGGAAAGAATTCGCTAGTATTTAATTTTTGAACATGGAGCATGAATTCATCCCATGTTTTTCTCATAATTTCTTTAAGGGCTCGTTTACCACCATACTTTGATCCTAAACACTGCTGGTAAGGAACTTTTTGCATATAAGTGAATGGAGTTGATTCAAAACGAACTGTATTTTCGGCTTGAGCAGTTAAGCACATAAACACAATAGGTAAAATAATAATAAGTTTCATGGACGCCCCTAAGTTTAATAAAGAGTTAGCATATACCATCAATATATTGCGTGATGTTCAAAAAACGCACCGCTCGGTAAAAAATTCAAAGACATCAAAAAAGGCAGGACTTTTATTTACACCGATCTAGCTCTGTGTTAGTTACACCACATAGTTTTATACACTTAAGTATTAATAGATGGCATATTTTGGCCATGATGACCTGGAGAAATTGTAAGTGAGCACTAAGCAGATCTCTCAATATATTAATGAAGAGTTTGTTGTTTTCAAAAAAGGGCTATCTTTAGCCGTTTTAAAAGAGCTTTTTGAAAATGACTATCGACCATCATTTGCAACTATTTCTAAAAATCTTATCCAAGCATTTATTCATAAATCATTTAAACATGAAAACACTATTGATCTTGATCATAATGAAACCCTTGAGTTTTTAGGTGATTCTGTTTTACAGCTCATTATATCAGAAAAACTCTTTACGACTTTTCCTCATAAAAATGAAGGGGATTATTCAAAAATTCGCAGTGCCATTGTTAATGAAAATTCCTTAGCCTCGCTGGCACAAATGATCAATATGAGTGATTATATTTTACTTGGACGGGGTGAGCTTCAAGAAAATGGGCATACGAAAAAATCAATTTTAGCCAATACATTTGAAGCTGTTCTTGGTGCTATCTATCTAGATTCAGGTCTTGCTGGAGCACAAGCCTTTTTAGAAAATTGTTTTAACTTATATGCTAAAAAAACGGGGACATCTATTTTTGAGTCTTCTATGGTAGATAAGTTTGATGCAAAAACAAAACTACAAGAACTGGTAATGAAAAAATATAAATCAACCCCCTCATACGCTTGGAATGAAGTCAAAGATGGCTCAACTAAGCTCTATGAAGTCAAGTTGATCATTAATGCTAAAGATATTCAGCAAACAGTTCATGTATCGAAGAAAAAAGCGATGCAGATTTTGGCCAAACAAGCGTTAGACGAAAATAATTTTTAATTAGTTTAAGGAGATATACATGTTATTAACTGATCAACACCCTCACAATAAACAGATTACTGTGGCACTGCTAGGTAAACCAAATGCAGGGAAATCTACTTTGATAAACTACCTCTTAGGTTTTGATTTATCTATTGTAAGCTCTAAGCCGCAAACAACCCGTAATCAATTTCATTGTAACTTTACCGTTGATCACACCGAAGTTGTATTAGTAGATACTCCAGGTGTACATTCATCTAACCAAGAGTTAAATATTCGTATGAATGGGCAAGCTCAATTTGGCTCAGATGGTGTTGATCTAAATCTTTTACTCATTGATCTTAATAAAGAACCTGTTAGTGAATGCAAAAATTTTATAAAAGATTTTGATCATAAGCTTGCAAAAACATGGATTGTTTTTACCAAGTCTGATCGAGTAAAGAACTTGGAAAATAAAGACATGGATATGATCTTTGGTAAAATTCAAGAACTTCTTCCGAGTGCAGAAAAGTATTTTGTTATAAGTGGTAAAGAGGGCAGTAATGTTCATCTTCTTACCGGAGAGTTATGTGAC
>JABJPQ010000702.1 GCA_018663815.1 Halobacteriovoraceae bacterium
CATATCATCGGAAAGGGTAATAAAGCTCGCCATTTTAAACTACCCTATTTAGATATTTTTGAAGAACTTCAGGAGCTTGGTGAAAGTAAAAGTGCAAAAATGTGGGAGGTTGATCAACAGCTAATCGCATTGGGTGAGCCTGAAGATAATTTTCATATATTTAGGTCTATAAGGTCTCCCTTTAACAATCTAACAACAAGGCAGATTAACTATCTTGTTAAAAAAGAAGCTTTAAATGCGCGGATTATAACAGAAGTTTACCCTCATTTGTTTAGACATGCTCATGGTACACATGCCATTCAAAACGGTGCGCCTATTAGTGTTGTTCAAAGTACTTTAGGGCATGAGTCTATTCAAACGACGTCAAAGTATTTACATGCTAGTGGGGTTGAATCTAGTGGAAGTTATCTTGTAAAGTTATAACATATGTTGGTAGGATTAATTGTGGCTGTTGAAGATAGGACATTTGGTGAATACCCTGAGATTACAGAAGAACAATGGCAAAAGAGTCGAGATAATAATGACTTTTCACATATTGCTTTTGAAGTTTTTAAATATCTTGGGATGTCGATTATAAAACTAGCAAACCTTTACGAAAATAACGATGAGCATAGAGATAAAGTAAAAGAAATAGAATACAAAATACTCCAAGGTCACTTAATGAAGGTATCTAGAATGTATCATTCAATAATACATCTTACAGTAGAGAATAAGTTTTTAGAGTCGATCTCTATATTACAAAGAGCCCTTTTTGAAACTTTAATAAATGCTAGATATTTAATTTAGGAAAATGATCCTTCTTTATTTGATAAATATATAGAAAAATCTTTATCACCTGAAAGAGAACTGTGAGACATAATACAGGGCAATATTGCACAAAGAGGTGGTGAAATAGAGAACATAGAGGCAAACATGATGAAGTCGATTAGTAAAAGTTGCTCTTTGGGTGGTAAAAGCATTACCGATATTGATCCAAAGTTCTCGTCTTGGGGGCCACATTTTTATAAGAAGTGTGAAGAACTAGGTTTAGAAATACTGCATAATCCTATATATGCGATTGGTTCACACTGTATCCATACAAGTTTTGTGGATTTAATAAAGTTTTATCTCAAAGATGAAGATGGCGCCTTACAAATTAAAAACGAACATAACATTCCTCAGGAAGCACATATGACAGTAACAGGTATGATTGCTGTATTACTCTGTCAGGAATTTTCAGAATATGCATTTTCTCAAGGAGTCGCTCATGAGTTGAGTGATTATTTCAAATGGTATGGTGAAACTATGAAGAAAATAAATACTGAAGCAATAACGGCACGTCATGGATATTGAAACCCCTCAACGATATTATCTCGATATAGAAGCATTAAGAATTCTTGGGAAAAATCTTGAAAAATTAAAAGAGTAGGCCTTAATACTTGTTATACTTCGATCTTGTCAATTATTGAATTAGTTTCACGGGCTACTAAATCAGAGGATGAGTATAAAATATTAAGGCCTACTCTTTTTCGTATCAATAACACAAAACTCTAATTTAAATTTGATCGTAAGCGCTTCATTGGCGCCATTTAGCTTTGCAACTGGTCTTCCGCAAAGGGTGTGTTTGTATATTTTGCGGAAGAAAATAAAGGTTTTTTTTACTAGAGTCCTATCATTTCATTAGGGAAGTTTTGATCCTGTGAAAAATCAATTGAGTATGTCCAAGCTGGACGATTTTTTGTGTTTGCACCTTTTATATCAAGTGAAATAGTTACCGATTTTGGGCAATAAACTTCAGCACTTAGTTTGTTATCTGCATCTTTAATTATACACTGGACTTCAATTGGATTAGTCATGAAAAGCGTGTCCGTACCCTTTCTTTTACGCCACAACTTAGTTTGTTTTAAAGTGAAGCCCACGATAAATTCTGTTAAAGTGTAGAAGTTCCCTATAATCGGGTTTAGGTGTATATTGGAGTAATTCAATTAGCATTTCTTTTAAGATTCTTATTATTTGTCTTTTTCTCAGGAGGTATATGTGTATAGGTACACTTTCCTTCTTTGTATCCAATGCTTTCAATAAGAGCTTTTCCTAATTGGCACCTCATATTAGGGTCTCGTAATTCAGGAATTCCATTTTTAATTTTATAAATGGCTCCATGAAGGTCATCCCCTCCATGATATCCTCTACCATGGACTTCAATTTGAATTTTGGTGTGCTCCTCGTTATTATGCTCACCGGTAACTTCAAGCATACAGGTTTCTTTATTATCATTGGAATTAATATAAAAGCCTTTTATAGTGATACGGAGAGGTACTTTAGAATTCTTTAGTTGAATATCTGAAGTTTTTTCCCCATTAAGGCTACCGATAACTTTATAGCTATCACTGTCTATATTAAATTGAGTTAAAAATTTTTGCTTTCCATATTCAGGTTGCCACGGCTGGCACTTTACAAAATGAGAATTAGCCTTATTTTGATCAAAAAGATTTTTATAAACTTTTTGATCATCCACTGTAAGAGAATTATACCATCGCTTAAATACCTCGTAATTATCCTTTTCAAGGGAGCTAATATTAGGACCATCCTTTGAAAAAAATTTTTTCCTATCATTTATCATACTTGTATCTATTTTAGAAAAAGGGATGTCTGTTACGAATGATAATTTCTGAATTAAGTTATTTTTAAGCATTTTTTGATGCTCAGCAGGTAGTGTTTCATACCAATCGTTCCACTCGGAAGGTTGAAATAAACTCTCCTTCCCATTAAAGCCCTTAGTATCAATACCTAACATAGCGAGATTTCGAGCATTATCAATATAAACATCAATCCTTTCTCCATTTGATTTTGCTATGTATGTGTTAAATTTTTCTGGGTGCTTATCAAAAGATACTGTATTTGCTGGTTTTCTATCATTTAATATGGGTTTTTTGTAAATGTGAGTAGTAATTATTGATCCAATAAAAAATATAATAAACCCAACATAATATCTATTAAATTTAAACATCGTTTAATGATACACTATTTAGATTATTAAACCAAATAGCAGGGCCATTGTCTTGTGCTTTCTTAAGAGGTATTTAGCCATCTAATCGGATCTGTAAAGTACCGTAGATTATGGGAAGTTTGAGCTAAATTCTGAATAATTTATACTGATTTAGTGACCAGGAGTTCTATACCTCACTTTAGACGGGTCATTATCAAGTTAATTTTTAAGCTGTGATTGCCTTTACAACCACTACCCTGATCAACGCTATTTTAATCTTCAAATCATTAATTTATGCAAATTTAAGACTAAAATTTTCGAGAAAATTATAAATGCAAATCTACTTCCGATAACTATACTTATCGGAACTACTTAAGCGTATCATTTATCATGTTCAGACCTAGACCCCTATAAAGTTTTGGGAGATTTTGGGAGATTTTTATAGCCCTTAGTTTCACAAGGCTGGTAAAATAATTGCTAATCATATAAGATCACAAAGGATTTTTGCTTTGAATACATTATTTAGGTACCCCGTGTTTTACCAACAACAAAATGGTTATCTAATTCTGTCAGCACCCGACTTACATATTACAATTGTCACCGACATCCCATTTACATCAAAAAACAACACAAAAGATCTTTTAAAGCTTGCAAGGGTAATTGGTAGAATGGAAATAAAAATCCAAGAAAAAATAACCACTATTAAAAAATCAAAAATTAAGCTCCCTACCCCATCTAAAATTAAATCCGTAATTAGTGATAAGAAAAACCAAAAGTTAACTGCCCCTCAGGTAGCTCTAATTATGGGCAGATCTGCTAACACAATTAGGCGAATGGCTGATAGAGGTGAACTTCCAGGGTTTAAAAGCCCTAAAGGCACAAGGTACTTTTATGAAAAAGACATACTTCCCTATTTAAAATTAAGTACTATATAAATAGTCTTACTATTATTTTCTTTAGAAATTATTTTAAAGCGATTTAATTAGCTTACTTAGTCTTTTCCTTCAATTTTCTTTTTTATGTTATTTAGTTAGTTTTTAAAGATTGTGGTCCACTCTACTATTTGTAGAGACCTGCTACGGTGTAGAGTGCCGTACCTCTGCTCGACTAATCTTTGATAATAAATTTTTATAAAAAATTATGTTACATTATTTTTAGATTAAATATTAAGCTTAATAAATTTATCTTTCTTTAAATAATTAGCAATTTATGTGAGTAAGTTTCTAACGTCACGTCTAGTCTAGGAATTTTTTTCCTATTTTTCTATTGATTATGAAATAAAATCACTATCTAATCTATAACTGAATGGTTAGCACATGATTTTATGATAAAAACATTCAGTTAAGGAGATGTAATGAATAATAACAAGGGTGGATACACTTTTCGTCAAATAGCTAATATGTATGATATATCATTAACTAAGAATGCCTTCTATGCATACGAAGATAAAGGTTCAATCCCTAGCGCAGAGCGGATAACAAAAGGTAAAACCCAAGTAAGAGCATGGTCGATAGCAGATCTTCCCTTAATTGGTGAAAAATTAGGGTATTTAAAAAAACCTTCGTCCACACAAATTGTATCTTTTTTTACGCAAAAAGGAGGTACAGGAAAAACCCCACTTGCTTTTCAATTTGCACGTACTCTTGCCTTGCATAATATTAAAGTTTTAGTAATAGGGTTAGATAGTCAAGAAACTATTACTAATATACTTCGTGGCTCTCAAGAAACAGATTCCTTACCTGAAAATATTGATGATTTATATGATGATGGTCTCTTTGAAATTTTTAAAAAGAATGTATCTCTAGAAGATGCTATTCAAAATACAGATTTAAAAACTTTACAGTTTATCCCTGAAAATGCTGGTTTAGCTGCTTTAGAGACAGATTTGAATCATTCCGCTGACCCTTTAAACGTCATGGAAAAGTTTTTCTTTAGTCCCTTAAAAAAACTCAATCAGTTTGACTATATTATCTGTGACTGCAACCCATCATGGGGAAGAATAATTAATTCTGTTTTAGCAAGTTCAGATTTGCTTGTATCCCCTCTTAAATGTGATGCCTCAACACTAACAACAACTAAAACATTTTTTGGATTACTTGCAGATTTTGAAAAAGATTTAGAATACAAGGGCGTAAATATACAAAAATTTGTTATCCCTACCCTACTTGAAAACAACAAATTATCTAGACAAGTTCTTAGTTATTATGAGACACGATTTTCTAATATTTGTGCAAACACACCTTTAAAGAAAACCGTTACTATCGATGAAGCTCAAATTCTTCAACTATCAGTTCTAGAATACCTACCTAATTCTCCTATCTATAAAGATCTCATTAGTGTTTTTAAAGAAATCACTGATGTTATAGCTTTCTTAAATGGTGAAGATGAACCTTCTAAGGACACTAAAGATTCGAAGAATAAAAAAGAAGAACTACTACAAGCATAACTTAAGGTGTAGAGATGGCTATTGATGCAAAATTTGTAACAGCTGGGTTAACCGATGGAGTTGTTAATCAGGTAAATAAAAAAAGGGAAAGGTCTAGGAAAAGACCAAAGCCTTGGGACCCCCCTACTTTTATTAATAAATCTGAAGAAAATGATGACCGCACAGAGACTCCCAAAATCGATTTAGAGAAGACTTTAATTCCCCCTACCCAAGATATAGAAATTGATAAAAAACCACTGAAAACTCAACCTGATGATTTTAGGAATGAAAAATTCTCTAAATCTAATCAAAAATCAAAAAATAATGCGAGTACAGTACGAGTACAGTCTAAAGACAGTATGGGTACAGAGCAGGTACAGTCTAAAGACAGTATAGATACAGTACGAGTACAGTCTAAAGACAGTATAGATACAGTACGAGTACAGTCTAAAGACAGTATGGGTACAGAGCAGGTACAGTCTAAAGACAGTATAGATACAGTGCGAGTACAGTCTAGAGACAGTATAGGTACAGTGCAGGTACAGTCTAAGGACAGTATGGGTACAGAGCAAGTACAGTCTAGAGACAGTGCGAGTATAAAACGAGTACAGTCTAAAGACAGTATAGAGACAAAAGTAGGTACAGTGCAGGTACAGTCTAAAGACAGCAAAATAGCTAACAAAGTGTCTATTGATGAAAGTTATGATTTAATAAAAGCCTTATCAAATTCAAGGTGGGAATTAATACAATTCTTATGTAATGAATGCCTAAATAACTCCACAAACATAATAAATAACATAACTTATTCATATATAGCAAATACGCTGAACAAACCTTTAAATACGGTGAAAAAGGTTTTTCAAAGAATTAAAATGTTAAATATTATAGATATAGAATCATTTTCAAGAGGGCCGGGGAGTACGGTTAATATTATCGTTTATGATAATACTATTAAGGCCTTCTCAAAGTGCATAATAGATAAGAGTAATTATCAAAAAATAAAGGTACAGAGCGGGTACAGTCTACAGACAAATAAGGGTACAGTGGCTTCTAGTAGTAGTAGTGTAAATTTAATTGAAAAAGATTCTACTACTAAAGACATCTCAACATATAATTTAGAAGATTTACCTTCAGATTGGTTAGAAATAATTATTCCACAAAATGTAAAAGAAGTTCGATTTGGTAAATCTCATCTTTTACAAATATATAAAAGACAATTATTAAATGCGATAGATGTTCAAGATAGTTTAGATCACTTTAGTTATGATTTAGAAAATGACTACATTAAAACATATACTGGTCCTTTAAATATGTTAATGGGAGTCTTAATTAAACAAGGGTCACCATATGTTAGTGAAAAACTAGTTAGTGAGATGAGAGAAGAAAACGAGAAAAACAGAAAACTACTCGAAGAATACAGAAATGAAAGAAAACAAATAGCTCAAACAGCACTTACTGATAAATTTGAAGAATATTATAAAAAACTTAATCAAACAGATATTAATAAAATAGCTCCACCCAATAATTTGGCTAAAGAGGGCAGTGATATACAAAAAAGAATTGTGAAAGCCATCTTTTGCGAAAAAAATGGGGAAATCTAAGTTAGCTATAGGTATTAAGAAATTGGTACTTGGACACAAAGGCACTAGAGATTATTCAAGAATTTGTTGAAAAAGCTAAAAATCACCTTAATACTCAGTGTTTCTGCTCAAAACGGTTTATCTAACATTGGGTTTTATTCAAAGTTAATATCTGTTTTTAGGGGAGGGATTCGTACATTTACTTTACTGCTTTTTAGCTTTAATGCTACTTAACCTTTACTGTAACTTTTGGGCTCGAGTTGATCCATAAGTAAACGTCACCCAAATCTTAGCTATGATTTTAAGCATCTCAAGCCACCTTTCTTATATCTTGTTTTCGAACTCTTTCAAAAAATACTTTAAGTTTTTCTTCTAACTCTTTCTTTAATTCAAATGGATCAAGGTCATATTTCTTTTCCATAAGTTCAGCTTCTTCTCTTTTGGTCAGCACTTTACTCTCGATAACTCTTTCATATGGAGTTTTTGGCGTGTCATATATTTTTTTAATTCTTGCACCTATTCTTATCTTTTCTTTGATCTTAAAAGTTGGGATAAAGAAGTTTTGAAAATCATTCCAGATAAAATAAATTTCATTCATTAAAGGGACCAATTCTTCCTCATCAAATCGCTCGTATCCAAACAGCTCTCTCACATGCGTGAAGTTTTTTTGCTCTACATAGCAGTTATCATTTTTTTTATACGGTCGTGATCTGGTAAATTCAATTCGCGTACCATGCTTTGTAAATTTAAGCATTTCTTTATTCAAAAACTCTGACCCCGAGTCCGAATTAATGGCGTGTAATTTAAATGGCAACCCAGCCTCTATTTCGGTAAAATACTTTCTCACGTAACGACCTTTTTTGGTGTACATAGCCCTATTAACTGTCCAGGTTGTAAATATATCCGTCACAGTTAAAGAGCTTATAAAAGGCCCCTGAGCGCTATTTCCGCAATGAGCTACAGTATCTGTTTGCGTGTAGCCAGGCCTTTTTATTTTTGAATCTAGGGTGTTGATTGGTACTTTGTTGAAAATTCTCGTTATAAATGGGCCACTTTATTCTC
>JABJPQ010000707.1 GCA_018663815.1 Halobacteriovoraceae bacterium
AAATTAAAGATGATATTAATAAACAAATTGCAAGCTCAAGAGCACAAGTGGATAAGCAAGTAAATGACTTGAAATCACAATATAATAAGCAACTAAACGATGGAAAAAAACAGCTTAACAATCTCAAGGGCCAATTAGCATCGGCTAAAAAGAAAGCTAAGAAAGAAGCCCTTAATCCTTTCAAGGGATTCAAACTTTAATAGTCTGACTAACTCAAGTATGTGTTGTTAGACTTTGTTTTTTGACAGTCATTATTGACTTTGACAACATTTAGTATCTTTTATTTATTATTTTCCAAGGAGGGAAAATGAAGTATCTTGTACTTTCAATGATGATTATGTCGTCAGTTTATGCACTTCCAATAAAAACAGGTGAACATTTTAGAACGGCTATTCCCGGTGAATTCATTGTTAAGACAGCTGGTGAAAAAATAGCTCAAAATGTAAAAAGAGTCCTAGGTAAAAATTTGTATTTGCTTAAGGATACTACTCAAAAATCATTAGCTAAGTACAAATATGCTTATCCAAATTATCAGTATTTTGGTGATTATAAAGATGTGGAAAGTAATAGACCTAATGATATTAATTTTGAAAAACAATTTCATCATCAAATGGTTAAGACTACTGTGGCGTGGAATACGACAAGTGGTGATGAGAAAATTATCGTTGCTGTTACAGATAATGAGTTTCAGATAGATCACAAAGACTTAGAGTCGTCTTGGTGGAAAAATCAAGATGAGATTGCAAATAATGGCATTGATGATGATGGCAATGGTTATATTGATGACGTTGTTGGCTGGGACTTTTTTAACAACGACAATAATGTTGTTGACCCTACCCAATCAACTCATGGAACCCACGTTTCTGGAATTATTGCAGCAACGGCAAATAATAAATCAGGTGGAGTAGGAGTTGCCCCAGGGGTTAAAGTAATGCCCTTAAAATGGTATGGCGAGGATGGCTCTTGGACTTCAGCTATTATTTCTGAGACATATCACTATGCTGTGGATAATGGAGCTAAAATCATCACCACAAGTTATAATGTAGATGGCTTTGTTGATGATCAAGCTTATCTCGCTGCCATTAAATATATTCGAAGTCATGATGTTATTATTTTTAATAGTGCAGGTAATGCTGGTCAAAAGAATCCACCGAGACAAAAAATTAAAGAACTTGTTTTGGTTTGTTCTGTTAAGTCTGGTAATGAAAAGAAACAAGATAAAAAAAGCTCATTTAGTAATTATGGAACAGGTATTGA
The DNA here is from genome assembly GCA_018663815.1 of Halobacteriovoraceae bacterium. GTDB lineage: Bacteria > Bdellovibrionota > Bacteriovoracia > Bacteriovoracales > Bacteriovoracaceae. The sequence goes on from JABJPQ010000707.1 coordinate 1,258, forward strand.
TATCTGTGCGCCTGGAGACCCAGTTTACGCGCCAATTAAATGGTCAACGGGTACCCAAGATCATTATGGTGAATTAAGTGGAACATCTATGGCCGCACCTGTCGCAGCTGCAGTTGCAGCTCTTATTTGGTCAGCTCATCCAAACTTTACCGATGAAGAGGTCATTCAAAAGCTTTATGATTCAGCTGATAATATTGATAAAAGAAACTTTTGGTATAAAAAGAAACTTGGTGCTGGGCGAGTTAACGCCGCAAAAGCAGTACTATAAGATATTTTTTAAAAGGGTCTGTAATTTAGGCCCTTTTTTGCTATAGTTTATGCATGAAAAAAAATAAACCCCAAAAAATTTTAGTAACAGGCGGAGCAGGATATATTGGTTCTCATGTGGTTAAAACTCTAGGAGAACAAGGATATTCAATTACTGTCATTGATAACCTATCCACGGGTAATCGGGATGCAGTCTTATACGGTGAGTTCATTCAAGGGGATTTGCAAGACCAAAGTTTGCTTGAATCAGTATTTTCTTCACATCAATTTGATGGTGTCATGCATTTTGCAGGTTCAATCAAAGTTCCAGAAAGTGTGAAAGATCCACTTAAGTATTATCAAAATAACACTATCAATTCATATAATATTATTGCATGTTGTGAAAAGTTTGGAGTTGATCATTTTGTCTTTTCATCAACGGCCGCTATTTATGGAGAGCCTGAGATAGATCTTATTTGTGAAACAGCAGCGAAAAAACCCATTAACCCGTACGGACGCTCTAAATTAAATACTGAGTGGGTGTTAGAGGATCTAAATAACGCAAAAAGTAGTTTTAATTATGTTGCTATTAGATACTTTAATGTTTGTGGAGCTGATCCTGCAGGAGAAATTGGACAAGCATTTCCTGAACCTTTTCATCTCATTAATATTGCCTGCGAGGTTGCAGCTGGTAAACGAGAAAAAATGGCCATTTATGGGCAAGATTACCCAACAAGTGATGGAACATGTATTCGTGATTATATCCACGTCTCTGACTTAGCGACGGCACATGTTTTGGCGCTTGAGTATCTCTTTGAGAATAAAACTTCCACAACGGTTAACTGTGGTTATGGAAATGGATATTCAGTTAAAGAAATTATTAGTAATGTTAAAGAAGTTACTGGGGTTGATTTTGTGGTGGACCAAGCTAATCGTAGGCCAGGAGATCCTCCTGTTTTGGTAGCTAACTCAGATAAAATAAAAAAAATATTTAAGTGGCAACCTAAGCATAACGATCTGAAATTTATTATTCAAAGTGTTTATGATTGGGAGCAAAGTGATACTTACCAACAATGGACTAGGAAACGATCATGAAAAAAAAGGCCATTGTTGTTCACTCAGGTGGTATGGATTCTAGTATTTGTCTTGGACTTGCTATTGAGCAATACGGTGCTAAAAACGTATTAGCGCTCTCTTTTACCTACGGACAACGTCACTTAGTAGAACTTGATTTTGCTGAGGTGATATGTGAGGAGTGGAAAGTTGATCGAGTTCAGATTGATCTTAATTGCCTAAGTGAAATTACGGATAATGCCTTAATGAACTCCAAGCTTGATATTGAAAATATTAAGGGTCAAGAACCTAATACTTTAGTTGTTGGGCGAAATGGTTTGATGGCCAGAGTTGCGGCTATTCATGCTGAGCATTTAGGTGCTGAGTGTATTTTTATGGGTATTATTGAAGTCGAGGAAGCGAATTCGGGCTATCGAGATTGTTCCCGCAAATATATGGATATCATTCAAGCTGCACTTCGGATGGATTTTTCAAATCCTCAGTTTGAAGTAAAAACCCCTCTTGTATTTATGACAAAAAAACAAACCATGGAGCTGGCTTATCAAATGGGTATCTTTCATTTCTTGGTTGAGAATACCCTGTCTTGTTATGAGGGTATTAAAAAAGCAGGATGTGGAAATTGCCCCGCTTGTAAACTTAGAAATCAAGGTCTCGTGGAGTTTATAAAAGATCATCCTGACTTTGAATTTTCTTATAAAAAAAGCCTGTCTTAAATTTAGTCACACAATATAAACATTACATTTTGGCCCTTTAAAACTATCCAGAATATGTAATATGATTCAAATCATGTTTTGGGATATTTTTGCATGATAAAAATTATTAAACACAGAATTAAGAGGTATATATGCATTATTTAATGGCAACTATTTGTTTGAGCTTTGTTTTAGTGGGTTGTGAAATTGTTCCTGATTCATATCAGAAATACAGCTCAAATCCTATTGCCAATAACAATAGCCCAGGAGATAGAACTGGTAGTGGAGCTGGAGAACCAGGAACGCTAGCTGATGATGGTGTGTATTGGGATTCTGATATTTTACCAATTATTATAGATTCATGTGCTGCTTGTCACGGCGCCAGCGATAATAAAAACTGGACAGACTACGCTATGGTTAAAATATATGCTTCAGATATACTTGCTAGCATTAAGCATGAGACAGGTATTAAACCCATGCCAATGATCGGAGGGAAGATGTCCGATGATAAAATAGCCCTATTTGAAGAGTGGCTAGATACAGGTATGAAGGAAATAAATCCAGGTGTTTCGCCTGAAACTGAAGTTCCAGAACCGAGCACAACTCCAACTCAAACAGAGCCACAACCAACAGAGCCACAAGAGCCAACTGAGCCTTTACCTCCTACATCTTCAGAGGATCCTACCTCCAATGAAGTTGTTAGTTGGGTTTCAGATATTCAACCTCTTTTGAAAGCTCGTTGTATAAGCTGTCATAAGGAAGGTATGCCTAAGGATTGGACTGACTATGAAACAGTAAAATCGGCTAGCGAGAAAATCTTAGCCAGTATAAAGCATGAAGATGGAGTTATGGGTATGCCCCTTGTTGGAGGTAAACTAACTGATGAGCAAGTAAATCTATTTCAAGCATGGATTGATACAGGTATGCAAGAGTCAAGCTCAGTATGTACTCCAACTGAGCCACAACAACAGACAGAGCCTTTACCTCAAACATCCTCTGAGGAACCTACCAATGAAGTAGTAAACTGGGTTTTAGATATTCAGCCTCTTTTGAAAGATCGCTGTACTAATTGTCATAACGTAGGCATGGCTGCTAAAGATTGGACCGACTATGAACTCGTAAAGGCTGCGAGTGAAAGAATCTTAGGTAGTATAAAACATGAGAATGGATTTATGCCGATGCCAATTGTTGGAGACAAATTTACTGGTGAACAAGTAAGCCTCTTTCAAGCGTGGGTTGATACAGGTATGCAAGAGTCAACTTCGGTTAACGTATTAACTGAACCACTACCAGAGCCTGAACCTGTTCTTACTGGCGAGTCTATTTATAAAAAGAACTGTTTTATATGTCATGATAGTGCGGCCATTAATCCAAGACTCGCAGGCCAAAATAAGCATTATCTTTTTACCCAATTAAAAGACTTTAGAGATCCAGGCAAAAGAGTTGATGGAGCAATGAATGCTCAAGCTGAATTACATCTAGACACTGATGAAAAAGCAGAAATGGTAGCGACTTACTTAGCAGAACTTGATCCTTGTAGTGTTCCTCATCAGGTTAATGAAATTATTATAAGTCAAAGTGAACCAACTCCAGATATCAGTGCCGGACAAGAGGTTTTTACAAGTTGTATTGGATGTCACTCAGCAGGTAATCCTTTTAATGCTCCAACTTTACAGGGACAAAATTCTAATTATCTTTTAAAAGCACTTGATGAATTTAAGTCAGGTGTGAGACCATCAGTATTTATGTTAGGTGCAGCTTCTGGTCTAACTAGAAAACAAATGGTAGATGTATCAGTCTATCTTAACAGTATAAATGAGTGTAAAAAATGAAATTAGTCTTTGTTATCGCGTTGTTTGTTATAAGTTTTGAATCAATGAGTAGGCCGCAATATGCCGTAAGAAGAAAGATAAATGACTGTACGGCTTGTCATTTTAATCCGTCAGGTGGTGGAGCCAGAAATTTATTTGGTAAAACTGTTGGGTCAAGAAATCACAAGATGGGTAAACTATCTAAACAAGATCTTTTTTCAATTGATTATCGGGCCGTTAGTATTAATACGGCCAAAGCCAAAAATGATAATCCCAATGGTAGTGGAATTATGACTTCAAATGCGACAGCGGCTTTGCCAGTGGCCCAAGAAGATGATGGTTCAGAAGTGCACGCAGTAGCATCTTATGATTTTGGTGGTTTTGGTTCAGCGGCCAGAGAAACATATGCTAAATTTACGACGACTTCTAACGGGGGTATTGTGCCTAAATCTGTTTTAGTTGGGCGATTTAATATTCCTTTTGGTCTTCTAACAGATGAGCATAGAACCTATACGAAGAAGCAAACAAATACTTCGATTAATGTCTTTGAAATGGGAGCGATGATTTCAGGAAATCCTCACTATGCATTTCATTATGATTTAGCCATGGTGGAAGGATATCAAAAAAATGCTGGTTATCCTTCAGCTGGAAATGATTATGGAGTTGTTTTAAACCTTCGTTATAATTTTAATAATTCACCAGTTTTTGTTGGAGCTAGTGGCCTTTATAATAAAGGGCAAGTTAATTCAACTACTGGAGAAATTAGAGATGAAGACCCATGGGCCGCAGCTTTGTATGCAGCAGTTTCCCTTGATCACATAACAAATAAAAAACTTAAAGGATCATTTATAACAGAAGTCGTTTTGGCTCATCATTTTAATCGACCTGAGTTTAATTCTGGTCTTTCCTATTTTGTTAATAAAACAGATTCCGCGACTTATTACGCTGAAATTCAAGATAAACATTCCCTTGGACTTATGGCCCGGCTAGACCTTGATATAACTGAAAAGTGGAGTTTATTTTATAAAGTAGATTCCTTTGCACCAGATGAAGAGCATTTAAAGGATCAATTTTTACTGAGCACTATTGGTGCAAAATATTGGTATAACTCAAATGTTGATATTGATGTTCGCTATGAAAAAACAGAAATTAAACGGGAAGGGATTGAAGAAACTAAAGTGAGTGCTTCAAAAGATAAATTTTTAATAATTGGTAGAATTTGGATATAGGATTAGAAATGAAAAATAGATTAATTGTCAGTTTAGGGTTAGTAACACTTTTATTTTCACTAACAGAAAGTGCTTCAGCATTAAACCCGAGAAGAGTTTTTAAAAAGAAGTGTGCTAAATGTCACACGATAGGAAAAGGGGATAAAACAGGCCCAGATCTTGTGAATTTAGAAAATAGAAGGGAGCGTGCTTGGGTTGTAAATTATATTTTGAATTCTAAACAGCTGATTAAGTCTGCAGATAAAGTTGCCCTCGATCTTCGAGTTAAATATCCCAAACATAAAAAT
>JABJPQ010000104.1 GCA_018663815.1 Halobacteriovoraceae bacterium
CTGAGCTAATAAGCCTTACTCAAACTTTGGCAAAACAATATTACAAAAAGGTAAGTATTGATAAAACACTTAATTTTGTGAGTAATAAGGTTCACTCAATTGCTACAATTGCGGATAAAGATGTTTTGCTTAAAGACAAAATTGCACATTTTCATCTGCTAGATAGAAAAATTCGAACACAAAGTGAATTAGTTGAACAGGTTAATCTTGGCTTAATAAGTAGAAAACAAAACATTGAAGTCTTTGATAGTGAAGGGCTTTATATGCAAGATTTTAGACCCTATTGCCGTCTTTCATCGAGCGCAATTGTTAAAGATGGCCAAGAGCAAGCTGATGGTTTTTGGGCTCCTGGTACGCGAGGAGGCTATGAGTTTGTGGAAGGGTTGGACTTGGATTGGATTGCAGAGTATGTAACTAAACAAGCTGTTAATGTATTGAGAGCAAAGCATTGTCCAGCGGGTAAAATGCCTGTTGTTATTGATAACGGATTTGGTGGTGTTATTTTTCATGAAGCTTGTGGGCATTCGTTAGAGACTACGGCCGTAGAAAAAAAAGCTTCTGAGTTCTGGGATAAAAAAGGTCAAAAAATTGCTCATAGTGCTTTAAGTGCGGTGGATGATGGAACAATTGATTCTTTGTGGGGAAGCCTAAATATTGATGATGAAGGAATGGAGACTCAAAAAACCCAACTGATTAAAGATGGTGTGTTAACAAACTTTATGTGCGATCGATTAGGACATCTTAAAACGGGGCACCCTAGAACGGGATCAGCGAGAAGAGAGTCGTATAAGTATGCTCCAGCATCTAGGATGAGAAATACTTTTATTGAGCCTGGGAAGTACTCACTTGAAGAGTTATTGGAATCTATGGGCGATGGCCTTTATGCTAAGTCGATGGGTGGAGGCTCTGTTAATCCTGGCACAGGAGAGTTTAACTTTTCTATTCAGGAAGGTTATCTTGTAAAGGATGGTAAGCTAACTGATGCAGTTAAAGGAGCTACTTTGATTGGAAAGGGAGGGGATATCATGCAAAATATAAGTATGGTTGCAAATAACCTCGAATTCTCTGCAGGAATGTGTGGCTCTGTTAGTGGAGGTGTTCCAGTCACTGTGGGACAACCAGCAGTTAAAGTGGATGAAATTTTAGTCGGAGGGAAAGCGTAATGGATCAAAATCTGAAAAGGACACTTGAGAAAACAGTTGAAGTTGCTAAAAAAAATGGTGCTGATTCATGTGATGCTATTTTATCCAAAGGAAATAGTTTTTCTCTCAATGCTATGAATGGTGAGATTGATAAGTACAAAGTTTCAGGAGCACAGGTCATTGGACTTCGAGTGATTAAAGATTCTAAAGTTGGAATTGCCTATACTGAAAGCTTAGATGATGATGCTATAAAATTTGCAGCGAAAGCAGCCATTGAAAATGCTCAAAATTCAGAAATTAATGAATTTGAAGATGTGGCCATAAAATCCGGTGAATATTTAAATGAATCAAAATACCAAAAAGATGGTGTTGCAACAGAAGATAAAATAGCTTTTTGTTTAAAGCTTGAAAGTGATGTGAAAGAGCGAGACTCACGCATTCAAAGTGTTCCTTACAATGGGTTTTCGGAAGTAGAATCCTCTTCGTATTATATGAACTCTTATGGAGTCTTTGGGTATGCAAGTGAGTACTATCAAAGTTGCTATACTTCAGCCTTATTACAAGAGGGAAGTGAGTCTAGTATGCACTATCATGGTGATATAGGCAGAAAATTATCAGATCTTAATAATAATAAATGTGTTGATGAAAGTATTGAACATGCGGTTGCTTGGTTACAAGCAAAGCCTCTTGTTACAGGTCACTATGATGTTATTTTTACTCCAGATGTCTTGTCTGAAATTTTTGGATGTTTTAGTAATATATACTCTGGTAAAGGAGCAATGGAAAAAACGAATCCCTTTGCAGATAAAATTGGACAAAAGGTTGCAAATAATCAAATTTCGATTTCTGACCTTCCACAATATAAAGATGCTTTTTTTCATGAGTTTTTTGATTCTGAAGGTGTTGCACACAAAGATTTAACACTTATTAAAGACGGAGTCTTATGTTCATTTTATCATAATACGGCCACGGCAAATTATTTTAAAACAAGTACTACTGGTCACGCGGCTAGAAGTGCTAAAAGTAGTCTTGGTGTTTCAGGCACAACAAAAGTCATAGGAAGTGGAAAAACTCCTTTTGCTCAGGTTACAGATGGGCAGTACTTTGAAATACACTCATTGCAAGGCCTTGGGTCAGGATCAAATGCAATTTCAGGAGAGTTCTCCGCTGCAGCCTCAGGCTATCTTTGTAGAGATGGAAAAAGAGAACAGCCAGTAAAAGGTGTTACAGTATCAGGAAATTTTCATAAGATGATTCTTGGGGTAGATATTATTGGTGATAAAACAGTAGCAACAGATGACAGGAGTTTCTTTGCTCCTCAAATGCGATTTGAATCAATGAGTATTGCAGGTATTTAATAAAAGAGGTTGAAATGAAATCATGGAAGTGGAAAATATTGTTTCCAGTTATTATTATTACGATATTAGTGGGAACAAAATATGTTCTATGGGATTTTCCGGTATCAAGCGGTAAAAGGGTTGGTAATTTAACTAAAATTTCTAAGAAAGGGAAGTTCATCTCAACATGGGAAGGAACAATTGATGAAGGTAGTGGGGATAAGTTAACTTCATATTTCTCAGTAAGAAATAATGATCTAGGTGAAGAGCTATATAACTATGAAGGTAAACAAGTTATTCTTTATTATGATCAGTACCTTATGGGATGGCCAAGAGATACGAAGTATAATGTAACCTCTTGGAAACCAAAAGATGTTGCTGCCAGCATTTCTGTAGGAGAAGTGGATGATAGTCGTAATCAAAATGAAGCTTTAAGCCTTTTATCAAGAACACTCTTTTGTTCACTGCTAGGTACTTTGTTTGAAAATCAAGAATTATATCAACAGGTTAAGTCTCATGTAAAAGAGAAGAATCTCTTTTTGTACCGCCAATTTTCAGCTTGTAATGAATAGTGTGAAATATGACTAATATCAGTCTTTTTGTGTGACTTCCTGTTTTTGGCTTGTTAGTTTCACCCTGTAAAAAATGAAGTTAACAACGGACTCAATGATGCAATCAACTCAAGAATTAAAAAGCTTAGGTGAATATAACCGTGAAGTTTCTAAAGAACTTTCAAAAGAGATTTTAAAACGAGATCCTATGCGTTTAAAGTATGGCGTAATGTTTTCGGTTTTTATTATAGCGCTTGTTTACTCGCTCTTAGTTTTTGAATTGCCTTGGTATGCGAAAGTTCCA
>JABJPQ010000708.1 GCA_018663815.1 Halobacteriovoraceae bacterium
AGCACTTAAAACAGCAAGCTCTGAGATATCAAGACCTAAAAAATGTTGAAACGTCTTAGCAAGATAAAGGCTAAGTCCTCCGAGACCAGACCCAAGTTCAAGACAGCTTGATGTTTTCAGACGAGACTCTAAATTAAACTGCGCAAAATATTGTTTTAAAAAATTCTTTAGGCTTTCGGAGTTTTCATCTAAGTAATTATCAACAGCTGCGATTGGCTTGTTCTCAAAAAAATATGGCGTAAACTTTTTATATTCATTATTGTAAAGCTCTCGTGTATTACTCATATATATACTCTACATGCCAGTTGATCTAAGTGCAAAGTATGAGTTAGTACTGTACCAATTTTATGAGCTATGCTAAAAATATAACATGCGTAATTATCAAGAAATTCTTACTGAAGATGGAAGTGTGACATTGTATTCTCGTCTTTATCATGAAGCTTGTCATTCATTGTCTGGTGCAATTAATGAAACAATTGCTCATTATGTTCAAGGTTGTGAACTTGCAAAAAAGGCAACTAAAATACCACACCTTTGCGTTCTTGAAATTGGCTTTGGAGTTGGAGTTGGTTTTATCCAGACAAAAGAGGAGCTGGCTAAAATGAATACAAAGTTTACATTCATATCATTTGAGATCGATGAAGAACTTATTCATATATTTGCTAAAAAACATCAAATTTTATTTAAGAAAAATGATAATGTTTTTAGCTATAAAACAAATGAATTTAAACTTTTCATTATTCTGGGCAATGCAAGACAAACAATAAAACAAATACCACAAATTACAGATTTACCAGTACACGCAATATTTCAAGATGCTTTCAGCCCCAAGCGAAACTCCATTCTATGGACAACCCAGTGGTTTGAAGATTTAAAACGACTCGCACATAAAAATTGTATTATGAGTACATACTCTGCATCATCATCAATTAGAAAATCAATGATATCCGCTGGCTGGAAACTTTATCCAGGAGAGCAATTCGGTTCCAAACGCTCATCCACGAGGGCCAGGCTTACTGGAAGCAATGATGCTGATATAATGGACAAATTAACAAGAAGCCCAGCCAATGAACTAACAGATGAAAACTATTTAGAATATAAATTAGGTACAAAATGAAAAAAACGGCACTATGTAAATTGTTGAATATTGAATTTCCTATAATCCAAGGTGGAATGGTGTGGGTCTCAGGTGCGAAACTTGCGGCTGCGAGCTCAAATGCAGGATGTTTAGGCGTTATTGGAGCCGGTAGCATGAATCTGCAACTGTTAGAGCAACACCTATTAAAAGCAAAGCTTTTAACTAAGAAGCCCTTAGGTATAAATATTCCTATCATGTACAAAGATGCAAAAGATCAAATTGATCTCGCACTAAAACACGGCATCAGTATTTTTATTACAAGTGCAGGAAGTCCTAAAAAATTTACGAACTACTTAAAAGAAAAAGGTGCAATCGTCATCCATGTTACGAGTACTCCTGAAATGGCCATTAAATGTGAACAGGTCGGTGTAGATGCAGTTATTGTTGAAGGTTTTGAGGCCGGAGGACATAATGGTAGAGATGAATTAACATCACTTGTATTAGTTCCACAGACAGTTAAAAAAGTATCGATACCCGTTATTGCGGCCGGAGGATTTTCGTGTGGATCATCAATTTTAGCAGCACTTTGCCTAGGAGCTGTTGGAGTACAAATGGGAACACTTTTTATGATGACAAAAGAAAGTAGTGCCCATCAAAATTACAAAGAGCTGCTACTGCATACTAGTACCACAGATACTATGCTTATGATGAAAAAACATGTTCCAGTTCGTCTCGTGAAAAATGAGTTCTATACGGGTGTACAAGAACTTGAATCAAATTGCGCCACGAAAGAAGAACTAATAAATTATCTTGACCATGGCAAAGCAAAGAAAGGAATGTTCCTCGGACAAGTAGGGTCAGGTGAGCTTGAAGCTGGCCAAATATGCTCTAATATAGATAAAATTAGAAGCGTATCCGAGGTTATTCAAAAATTAGTCGAGGAATATAAGCTTTGTCATAGTCAAATTATTAATTAAATTATGAAAAAGAATAATTATTCTTTATACAAAGAGCTTTGGTCAAAAGCCTTTATGACCATATAAAATCTAAAATCATAAATCAACCTGTCTGGACAAATTGTTAAATTATCATTTTCATGGATAAAAATATCGTGTTTTAGTAATTCGGAATAGCCTCTTAGTAGATTTGGTTCATCTTTAGTTGGGAGAACTTCAGGAGCAATAATAACTTTCTCTTTACTAGCCCCAATGGCCATCATGTCAACTGATGAAATAATCCTTTTAAAAACGGAGATTGCTTCATTACTCAATATAAAGCAATTATTTTCATTAAGTTTCTCTTCTAAAAACTCTTGAAAAGATTTAAGCTCATTTTCGTTGAATTGATATCTATTTTTCAAGTGATAATGATCATGATCAAAAAATTCATGATCAAACATGGCCCTAACAAGACCTTTGGGAGAGACAATACTTTTTCCACTAACTTCACCGAGTTGATTTACAATAGCATTCTTATCAAAACTATTTCCTTCTTTTGAAATAAGCATTGAAATAATCTTAATAAATCTTAACAACTCTGAGTAAACATCAATCGCAATAGTATCCCCAGAGAAGCTTTTACTTTGAAAATCAATCATACTTTGCAGTACAGTCATCTTGTCGTCTACTTTTCTAAATCGCTGAGCAACCGATTTGAATATAATATGAACCCAGGAGGGCAACTCTTTAATTTCATCCTCTAATGTAAGGCCATCAATACAATCAACTGCGATATCAGTAAGAGCTTGTACGCTTGCTGATCTTTTTTTCGCATCAAAAAAACTAAGTTCACCAAAAATCTCACCTGCCTCTAAGACAGCGAGATTTATTTTTCCACTCATGTGTTTTTTGTACACAACAACTTTACCTGTACGTAGAATGAAAAGCTTTCGAGAAAGATCATTTTCTTTAATAAGGACAGTGCCCTTTTTGAAGTTTTTTCTAGTTAAATTTATCATGCTATGATTTTACTGAATTACAAAAATAATTCTATAAAAAAATTATAACTTAATACTTATTAAGAATTACAGGTTTAGTTTCTCTGTGATACCCATCATCTTTAGTCGGTCATTTAGTTGTTGTTTTTGCAAGGAACTTAGCGGTGAATAATTTTTTTTCTTAG
>JABJPQ010000629.1 GCA_018663815.1 Halobacteriovoraceae bacterium
CTCTTTTCAGCTGGTTTAACATTAATCGAAATACCTGCATATTGACCTGTCTTTAAGCTAAATACTTGGGTTTCATCATTAGCATCACTCTGAGAAAATCCCAGGCGAACTGTCTCTTTTGATATTACAAAGCGATCGGGATCAACTTTCCTTATTTTTTTAGGAGCAACTGACAGGATTCTCGAAATTTCATACCCAGGAGGAACCTTAACTTCTAATTGATAGGTGTTGATTTTATGAACGGATGTATTAGTAAACTTGTGCTTAACTACGACATTTTTGTGATGTCCAACCAGAGGATTTGGAAATCCATCCTGATCTAGCCCAATACGCCAGTCCATAAATCGGTAGACATCATACTCATACCATATTGAGCCACTACCATTTAAAACAAGCGCCATATACCAGACTCCATTGATCCTAATTGCTTCTGCTTTAAGATTGGATTTAATATTCTTAGCCTCTTTAAAATTAATGGGAAGAAGAATTCTTTCACCTTTTGATCCCTTAAGGAGTACTTCTGTACGAATATGGGCATGACCTTTTTTATTTACTTGTATTTTTTCTGTCAAGTTAAGAATATTTGTTTCTTGCTTTGATGATTTTTTCGCAGATGAATTACAAAAACCAAGGGAGTGAGCGTAAATCATCAATGTTTTTGATTCAGGATTTGGATCAACCCAATATTCTAATCGTTTAAGCCGATTAAAAAAACTATTTGCATTAAGTAGGTTTTGTTTGTGATATTTCCCATTTTTGTCTTTAACTTTCCAAGTAACTTCAGCAACAATTGGATGCTTGCTTCCATCTAAGAACCAGAGAGTAAGCTCAATTGCTCTTAAGGACTGTTTCTTGTATTTTTTTGTCCTCTTATTGTTCTTGTCAAATCGTTTATCAAAACGGGCACGTCCAAGCACATAATTATATTCATGAGCGGTGTAGTTACCGACCTTAACGAGTTTATGAGATGGTTGAAGTCCTGAACGAGAGAGATGAGGATAGACCAGAAGAGCATCACGGGAGATATCAAAATCTTCCTCTATCTCCATTTTATTTGAGTGTGAATAGATACTATCAACTCCTACGATATCTTCTTCAAATTTATGAGTACCTCTTTTTTGAAGATCCTCAATTGGACGATTACCAGACTCTTCGATATCTCGATTTCGGTATTTAACATTAATCCATCTTTCACCAACCTCAGTTGCTCTTCTCTCTCTCAAGGAGTATCCATTATTCTTTAGAATACAACTTCCCTTAGTATCAAAGAAACTAACAAGCCTGGTCTTTGACTTATTTCTCTTTTTTCCAAGATAAGATTTATTAAGATTTTTAGCGAGAAGTTTTTCTACCACCTCACGATACTTATCAATTGTGCCAACATCTCTTGAAAAAAGCTCTGGCCGAAGTGAGATTTTAAATTCTTTTGAATTTAACGGGATGGTGTCGACATATGATGTTTCCCATTGATTTGCATACCCTTTAAATGGCAAGACTAAAGTTATTAACAAAAATATTAAATTTGTCTTAAATTTCATGTGTTCCTCAATAATTCGAAATAATGGACTTTACTTCCGCAGGTCTGACAGTTTTCTTTGAATTTCCCCAGCTGTTATAAAGAAAAGTCAAGACATCTGCAATCTCTTCATTAGAAAGTTTAAGTGCTGCCATGGTACTATTGTATGCAATACCATTTACTACAATTTCCCCTTCAATCCCATTTTTGACTATTGAAATTGCTCTTTTCTTATTCTTATTGAGAAAATCAGAAGCTGCTAAAGGAGGGAAAACTCCCTTGATTCCTCTACCATCTTTTTGATGACAGGCCATGCAGTTTTCCATGTATACAGACCTTCCTCTCGCTATGCGATCAGGTAATGATTGTGAATTTTGAAAAGTTGATGCTCTGTTCTTATTACTAATGAAAAATATCGGACTAGATCCTTCTAACTGCATAAGACCATCGACTTTATTGGCGATTATTTTACTTTTATCCATTTCACCTGTTACTTCAATTGTTGCTAATGAGCCTTTATTAAATGAGTTCAAAATTGACTGATCTAAGAGTCGGTAATCTCCAATATGATCAAAGCTTAAATCCACAACATGGGTTCCGCCAGGAGGAGTAAAAAGTAAGGTTTTGTTTTCGTATTTGCTATTTTTAGAAGGAATAAGAGCATTGGTAAAATACCCTCCAGAGATTCTAAAAGTTGCCGGCAGTGATGGGCCGATATTTCCAATAAACAGTCTTAATTTCTCTCCTTTTTTTATTTTGAGGGAGTTTTTATCTACCAGAGAAAGAGCACTACCATTAAAGACGACGTAATCTGCTTTTCCCGCAAGAGCATTGGACATATTAAAACTTTGAATTCCCTGATTACCAAAATTACCTGAAGTATAGAATTCACTGCGTACCAAATAAAATTCTTTATCAACAGCAGGAAGACCATTTTTAGGGGATACAAAAATCATTCCAAATAGCCCATTAGCGACTTGCATTGCGACAGGGGGAGCGGAACTTTGATAAAAAAAGAGTCCAGCTCTTGTTGCCTTAAATGAGAAAGTGGCACTTTTACCTGGAGGAGTTAAGGAAATAGAGGCTCCACCAAGAGGTATATTAGCACCATGAATATCTAAGGCAACGGGAAATCTACCACCTTGAGGATTATTTAATTTGATTTTTACTGTATCCCCAACTCTCACTCTGATCATTGGCCCTGGAACAGTTCCATTAAATGTCCAGTAAGAGTATTGAACTCCCTCAATTAACTCTCCAATCTTTTCTTGAACATTTAATTCTATATTAACAACTTTTGAGGTCTTTCTTGTAATGGGTGAAGGCACATTGGGAGGAGATTTTAAAACGTTGCTGCTGCCAAAAGTAATTTCCAAATGAAAGAAATTATATATTAGAAAAGATAGTATAAAAAATTTTCTCATAATGAAAAATCCTAAAAAATCACTTGGCAACGCATGCCAAGTATATTGGGTTGATTGATGATATCGTATCGATCAACACGTGTTAAAATCATATTTACAGAATATCGGAAAAGCTTATTAGGATGCCAGTTTAGGCCAAGCCCATAATTTGTCTCTTCTCCTCCCTCCACTTCTAAAGAATTTAGATCTAGCCAACTAAAGCGCCAAGTTAACTCCAGTGCTCGATCTCTATCTCCTAGAGAGATACTTGAGAAAGAGCCCTCCTTAGAACTATAATAACGTGTTGGTCCCCATAAAATATATGATCCGCTGAGATGACCACCTTGAAAGTTCAGGTCGTCTAAATCTTTTCTCTTAACTTTTGCATCGAGGAATTCAAATAGAACAACCGATTTGTTCCAAGAGGCTCCCAATTCCAATCCTCTTGTAATAACATTATCCACATTTTCAAGCTTAGGTGTTGAGAGAAACCTTTGGTCATTTATGGCAATTTCTGGTCCTGTTCGATAACGAAATTCATTATCTCCAGTGGCAATTTCTCTCCACGATGCTGATCCACCAATATGAAACAAAAGATTATTTGAATCATTTTGATAAGGAACTATTGTTAGCCGACCGATGACTCCCTGTCCTTCATCTTCTTCTTCTCTTTTTGCGTCAATCTCTTCTCCAAAATAGCCAAGAGAGTAGCTTCCAAGCTCACTTCCCTTCGAGATACCAACACCAATTGCCCTTCCAGGCAGCAGTGCTGCAGGTAATGCACTCTCCATAAAAAATGTTCCTGCGGAACTCATCTGATTTTCAAGCCCAATGGGACCTTTAAAATGGCCAATTGTAAGGATAGGACTATCTGGTGCTGTATAGCTAACCGATAAATCTTTAACCGAGACCTCATTCTCACTGAAATCGTAGGACGCTTTATAATTCCATTTTGCTAAATTATTATCTGGCAGAAAGTCAGCCATACTTCCTTTTAAAGTTATAGATGAACGACGAACGTTAGTTCCATTACTCATGCTAGTTACGTCTTCATCAAAAAATGCAGCATCTAATTGAAAACGTCCCTTAACACTTAATTTATCTTTTGCGAGACCGATATTTGAAAAGATCACTATTACAAAGATAATTATACTAGGCTTCATTTTGTTTGATCCTCTATACATGGTGAAAATTTTCCGTAGAAAAATGGAGACCGGCAAAGGCCCGTTAAAAGCTGATCTTTTTTCCATTTAACTTTATCAATTCTCTTACCATTATTATCTGATAATTCAACTCGATCTTTTCTTTTTAATTTAAGTTGGTGATTTGATATAGTAAAATCTTCTTGTACTAAATTTCCTAAAAGCAATCGTTCCCTAGTAGCAAGGACTTCTTTTCTTTGAATAACAAAGGTGTCTCCTTTTTTATTACTCAAAACCCATCCATAAATGGATATGGGTGCTCCCATATTTATAAGTTCGATACTAAAGGTATGACCCTCTTGATCACCTTCTTTTATGTGATTGATTCTGATCGCTTGATTATTATTTTTAAAACTATCGATTATACATGGGATAAATGGACCATTCAAATTGGGAATTCGACATAAACTATTTTTCTGAGCCATGCCATCCTTCCACTCGACATAATCAATAGTAACACCAGTATCATTTTTTAATTTGATACTACCAATTTTTGTAAGTTTTAATTTATGTTTCTTCTTTGATACTACAAGATAGCTTAAAGGAGGAATGTAATCTTCTTCAGTGAATTCAAACGTTTTCCCTTGTGAATTTTTTAATCTCCACCCGGCTAAATTTACTTCGTAGATTTTTCCATTAAATAACTCAATAGAGTCATCAATACCTACTTCTAACGCTTTTCTTGAGGTAATTTCATTGATAACAACTCTATTAGTAAAATATTCATTATCTACCTCCTCTTTTTTACCGCAGCCCACAAAGAGTATGGAGATAAATAGTATTAGATGTAGCTTACAATAGAACATTAATGATCTCCTCTTTTTTTTAATTCAGTCTTAACAGTAGAAGGCGAATCAGTCTTAACAATAGAAGGCGAAGTTACACCATATTCGCTGTCCTAGGCAATACACCCTATAATGTTTTATCAGTATTAGTTGTATTATTTCGACCAGTTGGGTACAAATTAGTCTCCTTAGATAAATTCCTTTAATACCATTTACTGTAAGGGTGCTTCATCAGCATTGAGTTGTAATATTTTGGATCACTAATCACTTTAATTGTTAAGACCCCTTTCTCACCCTTAACTCTGACTCGAGCAGTTCTTTCTTTAATAGAAGAAAGGTATCCTTGAATAATCCTGGTAGTTGTTCCTAGCTCATCAAGTTGGTACTTTCGTCTACTAAAGATTTTCTTTCAATCTCTTGTGCCATTTTTGTTTTCCTTAATTCAACTTTTCATTCCAACTACACGCTTAATTGCTTTTAGATAATTAATGTTCTCATGATCATCCAACCCTAAAGCACCTTTTGCTGCATTTAGATCACTTAGCTCCGTGGACTCAATAGAGATAGAGAAAAATCTTGCGTCATTAAATTCAACCTCAGCGTACTCAGCAATTGCATTACATACGGTTGTTCCAAATCTTCTTTTTAAAACATGAACACCATTTAGAAGTGGATTTGGATTAATAATTTCTTGAATGAATTGATCTTGGGTATATTCTTCTCTTTCAAGTTTTGGACAATCAATTGAGAAAGCAGGAAAAAGCTCTCCTCGGATTCTTGAAGCGACAAGTGGGAAATTAAATTTTGCAAGAGGATTCCATTGTTCGTAACCTTCAACAGATTTAATAAAACACTTTATATCCATTTTATCATCTCTGAGTTTTGTATTGTTGAGGCTATTTTCATTAGACATAATGTAGACTTCTTCTGATTGACGAAATCCGCTACATGGATAATCATTACGAATTTTATTAATAAGGCTCTCATCAAAAGTTTTTGCAAAAGTTCTAAATTCAAATCGTGGTTTTACATTTTCGTACTCGCTCACAGGGCCTCCAAGTGAAATCGGTGTTAAAATTTGTTAAATATTGTCAGATTCATTGCGAACGACCAGTCGAGGTCACACCAACAATATGCATCACTTTCAATTTTGTTCCAATAGCGTGTAGATACAAAAAAGATGGTTTCATGTCAATGAATGCCCACCAGATATTGTTTTATCTTAAACCGGTTCTTTAACAGATAAGTTGCTATTTTCTTAAACGAATATCGTTTAATGGGTCTTCATCATACAAAAATTGGTCGATA
>JABJPQ010000395.1 GCA_018663815.1 Halobacteriovoraceae bacterium
GAATAGGATTGCCAAGATTATATGAAATGTAAAACTTTAAACTTGATTGAACCGCCTTGGTACGGACCCGTATGCCAGGTGGTGTGGGAGGGAAAGCCTGTGAGGGCTACCCTATCCCTATTCCATTTCAATAATATCTTCAGGTATTTCATCAGGTGCTGTTAAGGGTTTTTCATCATAATTTTTATCGTTATAGTAAACATCTGTTCGCTTAGAGTATTTTTTTAATAAATAATCCATACTAACAACTTTTTCAAGTTTGCCTTTATTCGCTAAATTTATAAAATCATTTGATTCTGAAAACTGTTTGATAAGTGACATTTCTCGCATTGAAAAATCTGTACGGATGAGTTTTGTTCCGATCAGTTTTTGTGGTTTTTGTTTAGAAAGAATCGACATGGTTAAAATAAACTGCGGTTTATGCATATCATACAGAGAGAGAGCAATATTATTATCAAGTTTCCACTGTTGAATAATCTCAAGCCTTTCTTTTATACGATTAATCTTTTTAGAGGCTTCCTTGAGGGGAAGCAAATAAATTTTATCAATTTCAGATCGTAGGCGCTGGATTGTTTTTTTATTTATATTTTTCAACTTTAATTTATTACTAGGTTTAACCTTGCCAGGTTTTGTTTTCTGCTTTTTTTTAGAAATGGATTTCTTGGTATTAGTGTCCAGGCTCTCTTTTTTAGATGAGGGCAAGTTACGAGGAGTTTTTACCCGATAAAACAGATATTTAGAAGCTAAACCTAAAACAATAACGACAGTTAGTATTTGTACTTTCTTTCTCATTTTCCTGGCCCTGAACTTTTGAAGTTTTGTCATCTGTTAATATTGCTCTCTTCTCTATTAAGTTGTAAAGTCCAAACAAAAAAAAGGATTTTGTATTAATAAAATAGGTATCGTTGGTGCAGGACACGTTGGTGTAGCCGCTGCATATTCAGTTTTTCAACAAGCACTTGCTACTGAGGTGATTTTAGTCGATCGGGATCATAAACGAGCTCAGGGGGAGGCCCTAGATTTAATGCATGCTCAAGCCTATGCGGGAAGATGCCAAGTTAGGGCCGGTAATTATGAAGATCTAAGTGATTG
This sequence comes from Halobacteriovoraceae bacterium, assembly GCA_018663815.1. Taxonomy (GTDB): domain Bacteria; phylum Bdellovibrionota; class Bacteriovoracia; order Bacteriovoracales; family Bacteriovoracaceae. The sequence goes on from JABJPQ010000395.1 coordinate 1,093, forward strand.
TCATGTTATTGTAATATCTGCAGGTGCTTCTCAAAAAAATGGGGAAACTCGGCTGGATCTTTTGCAAAGAAATGTACAGATTTTCAACTCGATTATAACTGAGGTTGATAAGTTTTGTCCTGATGCGATTTTATTAATTGCCACAAATCCGGTGGATATTCTCACTTATATCTCGCAAGAAATCTCACATAGACCTCATCATAAAATCATTGGCACCGGAACGATGTTAGATACTTCTCGCTTTCGATCACTTTTGGGTGAGTATTACCGGGTTGATCCAAAATCAGTCCATGGTTTTATTGTAGGAGAGCATGGTGACAGTGAACTTCCCCTTTGGAGTTCTGCAAGTATTGGTGGTCTGAAAATAACCACCGAAAAAATTAATGGAATCTCTTTTGATAAGGAACAAATGGATAGCTTGTTTTTAAATGTGAAAACGGCCGCATATCAAATTATTGAAAAAAAAGGGCATACTGATTTGGCCATTGGTTTAATGATTTCACACTTGGTTAAAACCATTCGTAATAATCAAAAAAGTATTCTACCACTAAGCGTTCGTCTTGAGGGGCAATATGATTTACAGGGTTTATGTTTGGGACTTCCTTGTGTTCTAGGAGCGCAAGGAGTAGAGGCTATTATTACTCCACCGATTTCAAAAAATGAACAAGAACAGCTTAATAATTCAGCTGAGACTTTATTAAAATCAATCAAAGATATCTCCTATCCAAAGTTTTATACAAAGGATAAAGTATGATCAAAATGAAACCTCTTAAGATCGTTTTTATTGTTATGACCATTTTAGCTTTTATTATAACTGGTTTTATTATTTATGAAAAATCTTGTTCTGGATCACCAGAGTGTGCTTGTCGGTCAGCATTGCCAGGAGATCCAACATGCATGAGTATAGAAGGATTAGCTGCATGGTGCGATAAGCAGTTGAATCAAGCGGAGCTTCCTCAATGTCAGCTAGATTAAAATGCGTAATTTAAGGAAAGGTTCATCGTTCATCAGTTAGATTTTATGGGGCAATATTTTCAATGTCAGCACTACTCATGTTTAATACGGAACCATGATGAGCATTCCTTAGCTCGGTAATCGTATTCGTTGTACCGATATCGTCACCGGAATCATCACCCATTCTCCACCACATATCAAGTTGGCCAGCAGCAGGGCCAGTTGTGACTAAATCAATAGGTACTCCGGAGTTATATACTGTATTAATATGTCCCACATTTAGGCTTGACCGATAAAATGCTATTTCGTCTAGATAACCTAAATAAAACTCAGCTTGCGAGCCCCCCGAAGAGGAAGCTGCAATTGTGATATTATTAGAACTATCAAACATAGTAGGGACTGCTCCATCTTTTGTTGTTGCTACTGTAGTGTCTTCAACACCATCAATATAAAGTTTAAGCGTTCCTCCATTAAAGCTAAATCCAATAAGGTGCCAACTGTTATCAAAAACAGAGATACTTGAAGTATATTCTTTTGTTGTTGCTATTAAGTCATCACCAGCATTAGAGATATAAACTGTAAATTTTGAAGTATCTGTGGCAACTCCAAGCTTCCACGCTTTAGTCGCTGCACCAATGTCCCATTGAGAGACTAAGCTTGAAGATGCTACTAATGTGGTTGA
>JABJPQ010000412.1 GCA_018663815.1 Halobacteriovoraceae bacterium
CTTCATCTTGATAACCAAACTCGCTTTTAGGCAAAAGCTTTAAATCCTCATTAAATTCTTCAATTCGGACTAATCCAGTTCTGGCCCTTTGAATGCTAGAAATTTTACCGGTAAACTCTTTAATTGGAGCAATCGATCGTTGAATAAGATCTACAATCGCTGCTAGAACAGAAATTTCTACAATATGACTATAGGGAAAAATAATGACAAGCAATGCAAGTAAAATAGGAAACAAAGATTCGGCTAAAGAAAAGTAACTTGCATCCCAAACATTTGCTTTTAATTGCTTTTTTAAAAAATCTTCAAAGGAAGCATAGCCTGTTTTACTAGCATAGTTTTGATGGGGATGAAAAAAAGTATAACGAAACCCTCCGGTTAAGTTTGCTATCACTCTGGATAATGTTCCGGTTGATTTTCTCACTTCCATATAAACAGTTGCCATTTTTTTACTACCATACAAAAGGGCGATAACAACAATGATCTCGGCAACTATAAGAGCTAAGCCAGAAATAGTATTTAAGCGTACAAAACCGATGAGGCATGAAATAATAAAAGTTATATCAATAAAGATTTTAAAACTTCCTGTGCTCACCATTTCTATGACCGCTTCAGTGTCCGTTAAAATTCGAGAAAGAACTTCTCCCATGGGGTATTTTTGATCTCCATCATGTCCTTTGCCTGTTATTTCAATGGTTGAAATCCATTCTTTATAACTTTGTGCTCTAATAAAAAAAAGTAACTTTTGTACATATCTATTAATCGCCGTTTGGTACAACAAGGCAACGAAATACTCTCCTATAAACAAATACACCAAACTCCAAATCGCAGGTATAACGGCACCTTCATGTTCATAGCTTTGATATAAATTTTTGATTAGCTGGGGTGTAATAAAACCTAGGTAGGAAGCAAGCGCCAGTGATATAAAAACTATTACGATCAGTTTTTTCTGATCTTTTAAGTAGATATAACTAAATAAATTGTTTTTTAAAGAATTCATCTACTGTTGATCCTGAGTTTAAAATTTGCTCTCGTTCTCCACTGGCCTTTAATCCTTGCTCTTTATCTATAAAAAGAATGTAATCACTGGCTTTAATAGTACTTAAACGATGAGAGCTTATTAAGAATGTTTTTTTACTTAAGTTTTTATCGCGTTTCAATCTTTGAATTATTTCATTTTCTAGAATAAGGTCCACGGATGAAAATGGATCATCCCACAAAATATATTCGACATCTGAAATTAATGAACGTATCAAAGCAATCCTCTTAGCCTGGCCTCCTGAAACGCGTTTTCCATTCTCTCCTAGTTCCATATAAAGGAGGCTATCAATATCATCATGTAATACATCCAGACCGAATTGTTTAACATAAAGCTTAACTTGTTCAATTTTTTCTTTCGTATGCTCTTGTCCTAAGAAAATATTCCCAATAAAAGTATCGTTATAGAGATAAGGCTCTTGATGTATATAACTATATGGAATTTTATGTAGGTGTAATAGCTCTGAGAAGCGATCCATCAACCAAGATTTCCCACTTCCTGTTTCACCAACCAAAACGTTCCATACTCCTTTTTTTAAAGGGAGGGTTATCTCATTAGCCCATAAAGGAAGTGTTGGTGCCAGTGGTGAATTATTTATATTAAAAAATTTATCTGTTATTTTCTGATCAAGATTAGCAATAAGTTCTTTAATCCGTCCCCACCCTGCAAAACCTTGGCTCGTAACAACTCCAATCCAAGATAAGAACATGAGCGGCTCAAGCACCAAAAACAAAAATGATGAAAAGAAAATCAAGTCACTTGCAGCTAAGTCATTATTTTTGACAATTAAGGCGGCCCAAATCAATGATCCTCCGACGCCAATTTTAATCAAAGGAAATGAGAAAACCCTTCCCATGGTGGAAATAAAAAATGTCTTTAGTTCTTTTTCCGATTTAGCATTAAAAAGATTAAAAAAATCTTGTTCGGCGTGAAAGTTTTGAATTGTTTTTTTAGCCGAATAGCTTTCAAGTAAGAAATTTTGCACTTGTGCATATTCGTCCATTTCTCTTTTAACCCAGGGTTGAAAAAGAAAGATCAAGCCTGAAAATAAAACAACACAAGAGAGCAAAGGAGAAAATGCTATTAAAAAGTCACTATTAAACTCCCGTATTTTGGGAATAAAAATAATAGCGGCGATAATGATGTTTCCCACCTGAAGAAAAGCAAACCCCATAAACCCTCTTATACGATTTAAATCATTATAGAGGTTTTGAAAAATCATTCCTTCATTTATGTGAGCATAATTTCTTGGAAATGCATTTTCAATTCGGTTGACTAACTCAAGACGTAAGTTACGTTGTTGTATTCGGGCCGGATAAAAAAAAAGTAAGCGTGAAAAGGTTCTAAAGAAAAGAATATACCCAGCAAGCAAAATAAAATCGACGATTTTTAATTCCGCCAGTTTACCTTCCAAGGCTAAATCCCCCAAGCTTTTTGCCAAAAATGGAATCTCACTTGAAAAATGATGCAACATATACAAACTAAAAAGAGCTCCTACATAAAAATACCAAAACTCAAAAGTATGGGCCACAAACCAAGGAATAAATCTACGATTAAAACGAAAATGCATTTTGGTAATCTAACAAGATTATCGTTGTTCGACAAAGTACTTTACGGGTTGACGGAAAATTCTTTTTCCGCTTTAATAGATTCTCATGCGACCATAGCTCAGGTGGGAGAGCGCTACCTTGACATGGTAGAGGTCACCAGTTCGAATCTGGTCGTGCCTACCA
>JABJPQ010000218.1 GCA_018663815.1 Halobacteriovoraceae bacterium
CTGCATCATCTGTTGCATCATTATTTTTCGTTCCTGCATAAATTGTTTTAATGTTTCATCACGAGTTTGAGCCAAAAGATTAAAACTAAGTAGAAAAACAAATACATAACTAAGTACTCTCATTACAAACTCCATCATTAAATTCTTGTATATAATTAATTAAAATATCTAACCCCGCTATCAAGGGAGCTGGCCCTGGTTGTAAAAAAATCTCTGGCGCTAATTCATAAACTCGATTGTTTTTTATCGCATTAATCTGTTCATAACTAGCACGAGCTTTAATTGATTTTATATCAACTTTTTTCCCACACCAACAAGCAAAAATAATATCTGGATTGGCCGTAATAATATCTGCGTGCTCAATAAATCGATCTTTGGCCAAAAGCTTATTAGAGTTATGCTTAAACACATTCACACCACCACAAAGCTCTATGAGCTCACTGACCCACTGAATTCCTGAAATAAGCGGTTTATCCCACTCTTCAAAATAAATACGTGGTTTTCTATGTAAATTCTTTGTCAATTCTTTGGCCCTTGCAATCTTAGTTTGGCACTGCTGTACTAACTTTTGTCCCTCTTCTTTACCGTCGACCAAATTTGAAAGCATCTGAATATACTGTAGAATACCCTCGATTGAGCGATGATTAGCAATAAAAACGCTCTGCCCCAGCTCTATCAAATCCCTCGCAATATCTTTTTGAATGTCAGAATGTCCCAAGATCAGGTCTGGCTTTATTTCAATAATTTTCTTATAATTAGAACTAGTAAAAAACGAAACTTTTGGCAGTTTTTGTGCCTCCACAGGTCGCTTAACAAAAGCAGAAACACCTTTGATTAAGTCTTGTTTTCCAATTAAGTAAAGTGTCTCGACGGACTCCTCCGTTAGACATACAATTTTTGATGGGTACTGTGACGATACATTCATAACACCATTATAAAGATAATCATTTGGAGTTTAAAGTGCTAAAACGGCTTATTTTCTTATTTATTTCATTTTTCTTTACTCTTGCAACTTGGGCCCAAAACGCATCCTACGTCGAAATGGGAGCTGTAGCCTTAAAAATTCAAAATAAAAATATCCTGGCCATTACCTTAAAAAATGAGAAAAAGTGGCATACATATTGGAAAAATCCAGGAGATGCAGGGCTGGAAGTTAAGTTTAAATTTAAAGCCCAAGGTAAGGAAGTAAAATTAAAAGATTACCCATGGCCTGCACCAAAAAGATATATTGAACAAGGTAATATGTGGGCATACGGTTACTCTGATCATTATGCATTTTTCTTTGAAGTTGATGAGACATTAAAAAACAAAGAACTTGAAGTCGTTGGTCAATGGCTAGTATGTAAAGACATTTGTATCCCAGGTACAAAAACCCTCACCATTTCAATTGATCATAACCTTAAAGGTAAAACAGGTCCCTTACAAAGTGAGAGGAAACTCCTAAAGGCCTTTGATTATCTTCCTCAAAAAATTAAAAATGACCATATAGAGCTTTTTCTTACTAAAGGAATAAAAGAAAACCAGTTAGCACTTCATTTTATGATTGAAGACACTGATTTTTCAAGTGTTAAAAAAGATTCGAATATCTTAACTCCTTACTTAAGAGTGCCGCTTGATTTTAAGCATGAAGAAATCTATTTTGATGAAGCCAATAAAACGATATATGGCCGTATCTATATTGAGTGGGATGGTATTTTTGAAGAACCTATTTGGAATCTTCCCAAAGATGGTAAGTTTTTAAAACCAATAGACATTCAATTTTTAATTCAACATCCTCGTACGACAAAGCCCTATATTATTAATAAAGTGTTTTCTCAATTCACTTTGTCAGGGGATGAAGTCCTCTCAAAGCGCTACGCAACCTTACAAAAGCTAGGCCAAAAAGTTGTAAGTAAATCACAACCTAGCAATGAGGAACCCCAAAGTATATTATGGTATATTTTATTTGCCCTGCTTGGTGGGCTCATCCTAAACCTTATGCCTTGTGTTCTTCCTGTCATCTCATTAAAGCTTTTTGGGCTTATCATTCACAGCAATGAAAGCAAAAAACAAATTTTAAAGCATAACTTAGCCTATACAGCTGGTGTTCTTATCTCCTTTGCTGTTTTGGCCATAACAGTCATTATACTAAAAGCTAGTGGAGAACAAATCGGCTGGGGTTTTCAACTACAATCGCCCTACTTTGTCTTTGTTATGCTTATGATTATTTTTATCATGGCCCTAAATATGTTGGGCTTATTTGAGTTTGTCACTCCTGGTGGAAAAAAACTTGGAAACCAAGAAATGAAAAAAGGTCTTTGGGCCGATTTTATCAATGGCGTATTAGCAACTATTTTATCAACTCCATGCTCAGCTCCATTTTTAGGAACAGCACTAAGTTTTGCATTTACGACCAGTAGTCTCAATATTTTTATTGTTTTTCTCAGCATTGGAGTTGGTCTTTCTGCACCGTTTATCCTCACAGGCTTCTTTCCGGCAATTATTAGATTTCTACCAAAGCCTGGGATGTGGATGGAAAAGCTTAAATACTTTCTAGGTTTTAGCTTAATCCTGACTGCTGTATGGTTGGCCGATGTCTTATTTAATGTTATTAATTTTAATATTGTAGGAATTTATTTTAACACTCTTATTGGTCTCACATTTTTTGCTTTTTTCTTTCGCAAATTCATTTCAAAAAATATCTTTTTTAACATTGTTATTTTTGCACTTCCTGTTTTCTTCACCTATCAAGTAGGAGACTTAATTCTTACAAAAAGCTCTCAGCTCACAGAGAGAACAACCACAAGGACCTCTGACTTAGATTGGCAAAAGTGGACACCAGAACAGATGGGAATTATTAGTGATCAATACACATTAATAAATTTTACTGCCTCCTGGTGTCTAACCTGTAAGGTTAATAAAAAATTCGTATTAAACTCATCTGACTTCAAGCAACTTGTTTATAAAAAGCAGCTTAAATTACTCGAGGGTGATTGGTCCAAATACGATGAAAACATAACGAAATTTTTAAGGAAGTTTAACATTGTAGGAGTTCCGGCTTATTTCATCCAAAAACCAAATGGGGAGATTATTTCACTTGGTGAAACTATTTCCATAAATAAGATTAAAGAAAACCTTAAATAAGTTACTCTATAATATTAATAGGAAGCTTCATTAACTTTTTTAAAACATCTTGAGGATCAACGTTTTTATAAAGGATTTGGTAAACTCCATAAAAAAGTGGAGCTTTAATTTTATATTTTTTAGCTAAGTTATAAGCGGCCTTAGTTGTTTTATAGCCTTCAACGACGGAGCGCTGAGATTTAATAATTTCATCCGGACTTTTACCACTAGTCGCAATATCAACACCAAATGTTTTGTTTCGAGATAATGACGATGTCGTCGTTAAGATCAAATCCCCCATTCCTGCAAATGAGTAAAATGTTTCTGGTCTGCCATTAAAGACCTTACCAAAACGAAGCATTTCATTAATACCTCGGGTAATCATGGCCGCTCGAGTATTATGGTTATACCCAAGCCCTTCCAAAATACCTCCTGCAATGGCCAAAATATTCTTGAGTGCTCCACCTAAAAGAACTCCTTTTATATCGTATGTAGGCATACATTTAAAATACTCTGTTCCCATTTTTTTACAAATATCTAAAAGAACATCTGGAGATTTACCGGCCAAAGCAACGATAGTGACTTGTTTATCTACAATTTCTTTGGCAAATGAAGGGCCAGAGAGATAAGTTATTTGATCTTGAAAATGGGGAAAATGGTTCATAAATAAATCGTCAGACAGCTCAAGTGTTTCAGGATCAATTCCCTTCGAAATAGAAACAAATGGTGTATCGTCTGCTAAGTATTTTTTTATACGTGCTAGATTTTGTGAATAAAATGGATTAATCGCACTGGTTGGTAAACCATTTACTAACAGTTCGACTTTGTGATTGGTGGTTAACTCATCAACTTCTTCCCAAGTAAGTGCAGGAATAATATTTTTTGCTAGTTTTTGACCTGGAAGATAAACAGAGTTTTCCCCTTGCTTAATAGAGTCATAGACATCCTGAGATCTAACTTTAACAATAACCGTTTCAAAGTTTTCACTAAGTACACTCGCAATACTAGTTCCAAACGCACCAGCACCAAAAACAAGAGCAAATTTATATTCCACTTTAACCTCACTTCTATAATTATGGTAGAAAGTTAAAGTGTAATAACTCCTTCGACTTGTCCTACCTTTTTGTAAACTTCAATTACTTCATCGGAGCAATTAAGAATTTTTCGACTGGTAACACTAGTATATTTACCATTCTTAGATAGTTTTTCTTCAATTTTATGATCTGACAACAGCTCAATTAGTTGATTCTTACGCACGGTCTTAGTAATAAACTTAAAACTGTAGTTATTTGGCCAAGTTAATTGATCATCTAGTAACTCTTTAAATTTATTTGTATCCATAATTTAATCTCATCTAATAGGCAATTTTTGCCTTAAGTTCTAAAGTTCGATTCCGATTGGTCATTTATACATTTAACACATAACGCATTCAAGGAAGAAATGAA
>JABJPQ010000100.1 GCA_018663815.1 Halobacteriovoraceae bacterium
TATCTTTAGAGATAAACTTTAAAGCTGCAGAATTAATACAGTACCTTACTCCTGTAGGTGCAGGACCATCAGTAAAAATATGTCCAAGATGAGAGTCTGCATGTTTACTTCTCACTTCTATGCGCTCCATTCCGGTTGAGCTGTCCTTGAGTTTAACAATATTTTCACGCACTAGAGCTTTATAAAATGATGGCCAGCCACAATGAGATTTATACTTATGTGTAGAGGAAAACAAAACTTCCCCAGAAATAATATCAACATAAACTCCTGGTTCAAAAAAGTCCCAAAATGGATTTTTGTAAGGTGCTTCTGTTCCATTCTCTTGTGTCACATGTTTTTGAATATCCGTTAGTTTTGATAAGTCTTTTTTCATTTATAATCTCTCTAAGTATTTTCCATAACCTAATTTTTTCATTTTTTCTTTAGGTATAAATTTTAAAGCTGCTGAGTTTATACAGTATCTTAGTTTTGTTGGAGCTGGTCCATCATAAAAAACATGTCCAAGATGAGAATTTGCTAAGCGAGACCTAACTTCAATTCTTTCTTGAAAAAGTTTGTCATCCTTTTTTTCGATAATTTGATTAGCATAAATTGGTCTTTGAAAAGATGGCCAACCAGTGCCAGACTTAAACTTATCCTTTGAACTAAAGAGTGCCTCTCCTGAGACAATATCAACATAGATGCCCTCTTTTTTATTATCCCAGTATTGATTAGTAAAAGGTTTTTCAGTTCCTTCTTTTTGAGTAACTTGAAACTCAAGTGCAGTGAGCTTATCTTTAAGTTGATTCAATGATAATCTCTTATAACTCTCTCCCCAAGAAAACCGATCTCCAGTTTGCCAATGTTTATTAATAAAATCATCTCGCCCAGAAGCATTTCTGTAGTACTTATATTTGGCCTTCGTTACAATACTTTTGCGATAATAGTCTTGATGGTATTCTTCCGCTGGGAAAAAATTTGTATACGTGATGATTGGGGTTTCAATAGTACTAAATTTTTTGCTTTTTAATAAAAACTGTACTGATTGCTTCGCTAGTTTATCTTGCTCTTTATCATGGGTAAAAATAGCTGAAGAATACTGAAATCCTCTATCAACAAATTGTCCTCCCTTATCAGTTGGATTAATATTCATCCAAAATATTTCGAGGAGCCTTTCATAAGACGTTAATGAGTGATCATAATGAACTTGAACAGCTTCACGATGCTTTGTCTGTCCAATTGAAACCATTTTATAGGTCGGCTTAGATATCTTACCTCCAGCATAGCCAGATATGACATTTTCGACTCCAATTAACTTCTCAAATGGAGCTTCCATACACCAAAAACATCCACCAGCAAAAGTAGCAATTTGAGTTTTTGACCATGCAGAAACTGAAAAAAGCAGTAAAAATATTAAGAATGATTTGTACATATATTTACCTCCTTAGGTATTAGTGCAAAAGAAGATAAATATATTACAAGCGAAGCCAATCAATTATAAAAAAACTGTTACTGAGCACAAAAAGAAAAGGGGCATAAAGCCCCTTAGTATTTTAGAAATCATTAATTAGAGCAACTAAGTCAGGATCATCCACGAATGGATTTCTATTACCTTGAATTTTTTCAATCTTATTATTACGTTCAACTTCTTCAGCATCTACTGGATCAATAATATTCCATTGCTTAAGAAAGAATTCTTCATGCTCTGAAATTCTCATATTATATCTTACTGCAAAGTAAAATAGTGCTCTAGCGACGTTACCTTTATGATTTTCAGGTGGCTCAAATCCTTGATCTCCTCTGGAAGCAATATAGCCTCTTTTAGATTGTGGACAGTGACTTAAGCCCGGAGTATCAGAGCTAAACTGGGTAAAAACATGGTTTCCTCGAGTTGAATTTGCTTTTGAATCTGAAGGGTATAAATGATGCAGATCTGCTTCTTTAATTTTGTAATTTGGACCCTTACCACCTCTTCTTTTAGATTGACCAAAACGACTTCTTGGCCAAGTATGTTCAACATTAATTACTTGATGATTGGGCATTTTAGAAGGGCCAACACCATTTCTGAGACTGACATCACAGTAAACTTCTTTGACGAAATATCCTCTTCTATCAGAATCTAAGTGAACTTCTTGCATGATATGATGTCTTGATTTTCGGTAGCTCGTCAGTGGACGGTGGCTATCAAGTGTCATCTTCTTTATTTCATCTCGATAATCATTATAGGCAAATGGAACCTCGGCACTTGCGTTAAAGGTTAAAATCGAACTCAATCCAACTAGTAAAACAAATTTAAACATTAAGAACTCTCCCTTTCAGTAATGTTATTTCTAAGTCCACTTTGCAAACAAAAAGTTTAAAGAAATATTTATATAAAACTTTAGAAAAACTTATATTAAATAGCAATTTTTTATTTCATATTTATTAAGTTAAAATTTCTAACTTGCATCAATTGTTGTTACCTATACAATAATAACATCATGATGAAATACTTTTTAATAATTGCCATTTTTTGCCTTAACGCAGAAGCTAAGAAACCACTCTACGAGCTCGGATTTGCAGTCGGTGGTGGGATTGTACCAGATTATCCTGCATCAAATCAATCGCGCACTCGGTATATTATTGTCCCAACTGGTACTTACAGAGGTCCAATTGTTCGAAGCGACAAAAAAGGAACGAGAGCTAGATTCATACATGGCCACAGATATGATATTGACCTCAGCATCGGTGCCTCCTTACCTGCTAACTCAAAGAACAACGATGCAAGAGAAGGCATGAACAATCTTGACTGGCTAGGAGAAATAGGACCACGATTAAACTTCGACATCTATGACAAAAATGGTTCAGAGGTTGAACTCGAATTACCTTTGCGTTTTGTTGCTTCAACTGACTTTGAATTTACTAAACATCGCGGTATGAGATTTAACCCACAAATTGATCTATCACATAGATTAAATTCAAAGTTTAAAATTTATGCCGGCTTAAAAATGGATTGGGCCACAGAAGGTGTAACAGATTATTTCTATCAAGTTGATGGAAGTGATATCTCTGCCCATCGCACGGGTTTTAATGCCAAGCCGGGCTATATCGGAAAATACATCTCAACCAGCGTAAGCTACTATGCCAATCACTTATTTATGATCCTTGGGATTAAATATAGTAATTTTGAAGGAGCAGCAAACGAAAACAGTCCATTGTATAAATCAAAAGAAAATACAACTCTCTTTCTAGGAATGAATTATTATTTTTATCAATCTAAAAAATTAGAAAAATAATTTCTTTATTTTGTACCAAATAGTCGATCCCCAGCATCGCCAAGACCTGGCATTAAATAGCCTTTTTTATCAAGTTGTTCACTCGAGCTTAAAGTGTAAATATCAACATCAGGATGAAACTCATGTAATCTTGCAATCCCATGTTGATTAGATAAAATTGTTAAAAATTTAATTTTTCCAACCTTATATTGTTTAAGCCTATCAATAGAAGCTAACGCCGTGTCACCAGTCGCAAGCATGGGATCAATTAATAAAATATCTCGTCCCTCAACATTTTCTGGTAGTTTGAAATAATACTCAACTGTATTATCTATAAACTTGTCACGGTAAATACCAATATGACCTACCGGACAAAAAGGAAGTAAAGTTAACATTGAATCAAGCATTCCATTTCCAGCTCTTAAAATAGAAACAATCACTGGAGGTGACTTAATTTGATCAACTTTAGTTTTAGTCATCGGAGTTTCAATATTTTTTGATATCAAAACTAAATCTTTCGTAGCTTCAACTCCTAAAAACATTGTTAACTCAGTTACAATCCGTCGGAACTCATCGCTATTAGTATTCTTATCTCTAAGAAAGCCAAGCTTATGTGCAACAAGGGGATGTGAAATTTCAATTAATTTTTTGCTCATTCTATTTACCTTTTTAAAAAACAGTTCCGTCTGAATCAAGAGTGATAGGTGTGGTGCCATCTCGTTTTTCTAAAGCAATTTTCCTTCCGGCCCACCAAGTACCACCTTCTAAAACCTTGGCCAAAGGAAAATCGGCAGGCGATTTTTCTAATTTATCTTGAATTAATTTTCCTACCTGATCAAGTAATTGAACAGTTAGAGCGCGCCACTCAATAATAAGCTCACTGCCAGGTTTATGCGCTTGTTGAAAATTATTATCATCACGTAAGGAAATAACTCCAAAATCTAAAAATAATCCCCCATTACGATACTCTGCTAAACCCGTAAGTTTTTCAGCACCATCAATTATAAATCCAGCTTTGATCATTGGAACAACTAACGAGTAGGTTAACCATTGGCTCAATTTATGAAAGCAAATAACAGATTCTGCATTTACCTCATGGCCCAAAGGTTTATAATGCCACACATCTCCAAGATTTATATCGTTTACCATTATTCGTCCAGGCCAAATTGGTCCTAAGCCTTTAAGAACAGCATCTAATATATCTTGAACTTCAAAATTATTCCCTAAGTTTTCACACAAATAATCAATGATATTACCAGGTCTTCCGCCAGGAAAGATCTCGGGGTTAGCTTCAATCGTTTTTCCTAGTTTTTGAATCAGCTCAACTCGACCATCCGCCCCTACTAAAGGGTTTGTATCTGAAACTTGAAAACCAGCAGTTAATTTATCAATTGAAAATTTTTGTAATCCTTTTGCATCGGCCATCAGTTTTCCATCTTCAGAAAACATGCCATTTTTAAACATATGATAACTTGCAACGGCCAAACCTTCAGAGCGATTAAAGGAATGATTCTCTTCTTGGTATTGCCAATCTTTACCGGCCCCTGCATCTAATAAAACAGAAATAATAACGAGATCAAGTTTAATTCTTGCAATTTCTGTAGGATCTTGAGTTACGATTAATTCATCTAATAATTTTTCACGATCAACCTTACCAACTTTAAAATGCCCCCAACGTGAATGAAAAGGAATATCAAGGGTGGGATAATTATTTTTAATCACATCCATAACATAATCAGAGCAGGCTTCTAATTTATCTAAGTGCAGATTGAAATGAGTTTTTCCAGCGAGGGCCCGTTGAAAAATTTTATCTGTTGTCTCTCTAATCGCAATTGGGGTTAACAGATATTCAATAACCCTGTCATTTATACTATTCATCTAGCTCTCTTCCTTGAACTTTTTGTAGTCCTGCTTCATCTTTTATTTCTTCATCAGTAAAATATCCAGCTGCCTTTTTTGCTTCTATTTCGACTTGAGCATCTTCTGGAATTAACTCCGCTGGAATCGAGAGACGATTAACAACTTCAATCCCCGAGCCAACGATAGCATCATATTTCATATTACTCATTGAATGCAGATTATGAATTTTTTGCACTCCTAAGTAATGAAGCACATCAGGCATAAATTCTTGAAAGCGCGCATCTTGAACTCCAGCAACACATTCTGTTCGATAAAAATAATTTTTTGCCGAATCTCCACCTTCTTGTCTTTTTCTCGCATTATAAACTAAAAACTTGGTTACTTCCCCAAGAGCTCTTCCCTCTTTTCGATAATAAACAATTAGACCAACCCCACCTTTTTGAGCTGTTCTGGCCGCATCCTCTATACCCCATGTAAGGTATGGCCTGCAAGTACAAATATCAGATCCAAAAACATCCGAGCCATTACACTCATCATGCACTCGACAGGTAAGTTCAACATCCGGATTTTGTAAATCATCCGGGTCACCAAAAATATATGCAGTTGAGCTTCCAATAGGTGGAAGTAAAATTTTTAAATCAGGTCGTGTTACTAATTCGGGAAACATTCCTCCCGTTTCTTGGAATAATACTTTTCGAAGCTCACCTTCTTCTAAATTAAAGCGTTTTGCTATTTCAGGTAAATTCCATACGGGTTCTAAAGCAACTTTGGTACACTTAATGGAGCCATCTTCTTTAACAACTTTACCATCAACTTTAAGACGGCCATTTTTAACTGCCTCTTGTACTTCAGGAATATGTAAATGTGCCTGAGTAACTGCAATAGATGGTTTAATATTAAAACCCTCATCTAAATATTTTTTAAAATGCAAATTAATATCGGCACCAAAAGGATCAAGTGTAACTATCTTTTGCGGATCAAACCATGATGGATTTGGTTTAACCCGGTAGGTTCCTTCGGTATTAGCAAGTTCAGGCCGATGAGATTTTGGGAAATGCCCCGAGGCAATTGAGAGAGCACGATACACAGTATATGAACCAGAGTGAGTTCCAATGGCATTGCGATGATCTTTGTCTGAAATAGTCGCAATGATAGGACCTCGTACTTCAGGATCCTTTTCTCCCCATTTTACTTTAGGAACATCTTTATAAATTTGATTTGCATGGGATGTTAAAACCACATGGGATACTCTTTTAAATGTTTTATCTTTTAGATTCATTTTATCTCGCTTTAATAGTTTAACTCATCCAAGTGGCATCACTTTGTAATTCCCACTTAGTTGTTATTTTTTTTACATTCGTCCAAAAATCTAATGACTGTTCACCTGTGATATCACCATGGCCAAACTTTGAAGCATTAATGCCGCCAAAGCTAAATGGCTCCCTTGGAACAGGTACACCAATATTAACTCCAAACATTCCACAAGTTGCTTGGCTAGCAACATATTCGGCCATCGGTCCAGAGCTGGTAAAGACACTCGCTGCGTTTCCGTACTCACTAGAGTTTTGAATTTCAATCGCCTCAGAGATATTTTGACATCTTACAATAGAAAGTATGGGACCAAATAATTCCTTAACCGCAGCGGTTGAACCTGCTTTCACATGATCCAATATAGTTGGCCCTAACCAATATCCATCTGATGCTTCACCACTAACCTTCGCTCCACGCCCATCCAAAACAATAGTCGCTCCGGCCTTAATTGCATTTTCAATTTCATTACTTAATAAATCAAGTTGCTCTTTCGTAATTATCGCCCCCATTGTCTCACCTAAAACTTGAGATGAAGCACGCTCTTTTATTTTTGCAATATGTTTATCAACATCTCCTACGGCCAGTAAAACTGAAGCGGCCATACAACGTTGGCCAGCGCAACCAGTAAAAGAATCTGAAATTCCAATTCCCGTAACTTCTAAATCAGCGTCTGGTAGTAAAACAATATGATTCTTAGCACCGCCTAAACACAACGCTCTTTTTCCAAGCGAAGTAGCACTTGTATAAACTAGATTAGCGACTTTACTCGATCCAACAAAGGCAATCGCCGCGACATCTTTATGTTTAATAATATTACTGGCCGCTTCAGTAGTTCCTTGTACAACAGTTAATATTCCTGCAGGAAGACCGGCCTTTGCAAAAGAGTCTGCAATATATTTACTGGTCAAGGGTGTTTTCTCTGACGGTTTCCACACATAAGCATTACCCAGTGCA
>JABJPQ010000286.1 GCA_018663815.1 Halobacteriovoraceae bacterium
AAATAATCTTGGCGATGATGAAACATTAATAAGTGTAGGTGCGCTTGATTTTGGTCAAAAAGTTATTGATGCGGCCGCAGGTCTTTCCCATACTTGTGTTCTTTTAGAAGATGGAAATATTAAATGCTTTGGAGATAATTCAAAAGGTCAACTAGGTCATGGGGATACAAATAATCTTGGTGATAATGAAACTATCGATCTCATTCCAATCGTTCCGTTAGGGCAAAGTGCTGTTAAGTTATACTCAGGCACACGATATAATTGTGCCTTATTACAAAATCAAGAAGTCAAATGTTGGGGTGAAAATAACTATGGCCAATTAGGCTATGGGCATACCCAAAACCTCGGCGATGATGAATTACTCTCAACCTATGGAAGCGTTCCATTGGGTGGTCTGGCCATAAGCCTAGATATCTCGACAATAAGTTATCACTCCTGTGCTGTTCTAAAAAGTAGTGGTGGACTTAAGTGCTGGGGATTAAATAATAAAGGTCAACTCGGTTATGGCCATACAAATAACCTGGGTGACGATGAACTACCAAGTAGCTATGGAAATGTTTCGTTTGGAAATAAAATTTTACAAGTCGCTACGGGGTATATTCATACATGTGCCCTAGGCGAGAACCAACAAGTTCGGTGTTGGGGAGCAAATAATGTAGGTCAAACCGGCTTTGGTTCCAATGAAACTATTGGTGATAATGAAGCTGCTGACTCTGCTCCATTTTTAACATTTGCAAGTAGTGGAGCTAAAATGGTTGCAACCGGGAATGCTCACTCTTGTATTATTGGACTTGATGCGAGCGTTTACTGTTTTGGCCTTGGCACACTTGGGCAAACAGGTCTAGGACATACCAATACAATTGGTGTGGCCCAAGCCCCTACCAACCTCAATACAAAAGTTGGAATAACTGATGCCTTAACCCAAGTCAGTACCGGCTTAAATCATACTTGTGTCTTAACTAAAAAGGAAGGTAAGGTTATTTGCTTCGGTCAAAATACGACAGGACAACTTGGACTGGGCCATACTAACCATATCGGAGACGATGAAGTACCTTGGGAATACCTAAGCATACTACTCCCAAAATAAAACTCAATATGAAATTTCCTAAATTAAATGATGTATCAATAGGTTTATATGCACAGGAGTATTCTATATCTGAGCTAAATTCGGGATTGGAAATCGGACTCGAACTAAGCAAGGGATCAACAATTGTCGGAAGTGTTGCTTGATAAGGAATTGGGCTTATAGTAGCGATACCAGAGTAGGCTCCTGTTAACGAGTCAATTCTAATTCGCCCCGAGCCCCCATCTCCTCCAACTCCACCGTCAACAATAACAGTACCTCCACTACCACTTGCACCACCAGTTCCACCATTAGCACTAATTGTTCCTGTTATCGTAACTCCACTAGCACCTATTATATATATAGCACCACCAGAGCCTGCACCTCCACCACCTCCACCGTCTTGACCAACAGAGTTTCCACCCGAGACTCCATTGCCACCATTTGCCAAAATATTTCCAGCGATACTTACTGATCCTTTAGCAATAATAATAATACCGCCACCACCAGCACCTGCTACTCCACCGTCATTAATATCAGTGAAACCATCGATACCAGAGCCTCCTGCTCCACCACCCGCGCCTGCACCAAAATTTGACTCAAAGTTGCTTTCTAAAAAATAGCCCGTGGTAGGTATCGTGCCTCCAATACCTGCATTACCTGCACTGGTATTACCGGACGTACCAGCGGTCGGAAGTGTATCTCCAAAACGAGCACCAGAGCCACCGCCTCCACCTCCATCATTACCAGAACCGGCGCCACCACCAAGGCCTTGCCCGCCTTCTTTAACAGCACCATCCACAGCATCACAAGTCACGGCATTGGGACATACACCACCTTGAGACCCTCCTGGACCAGCTGTATTTCCATTGGCGCTAATATTAATATTGCCTGCAATATTAACATCACCTTGAGATCGAATAATAATATAGTCAGTCGCTGCATTAAAAGTAATCGTTTCACCAAATGGAATATTAACGAAATCGCAATGATACGAACGAAGGGATTTATCACTCGTAGTCCAATCACAAGTTTCGGTTCCATCACCAAAGCTTAATTCAGCATAAGAATTTAAAGAGAAACCAAGTATAAATAAATATTTAAACATTTATAAATGGTAGCAACGAAAACAGTAAAAGTTAAATATCGTTTGCTATGTTTAATTAAAAATAAAATCTTGAGTTAATTAGTTCACGTATAAAGCGCTAGAAATAATTTAAATTCCAGTTTAAAATAACTACATATAAAAAGGAGTACATAAATGTCCCATCTAATTTGTAATAATCCCTTCACCGGAGATGAGGTAGCTCAATTTGAACTAAGTTCTCTTGAAGCAGCGACTGAAAAAATAAATGATCTATGCAACTCTCAAAAATCTTGGCATCAAGAAAGCCTTGAAATGAGAATTGAATTAGTTTCAACGGCATTAACTTATTTTAAAACTCAGCAAGAGCAAATTGCACTGGATATATGTGAGCAAATGGGCCGACCTTTGCATCAATGTTCAGGAGAAATAAATGGAATGCTCGAACGTGCAAACTATCTATGCAGTATCGCCTCAAAAACCTTAGCAGATGATGTATTTACTGATCAAGCAGGATTTAAACGCTCCATTCAGCATGTGCCATTAGGAGTGATTTTTGTTATTTCAGCTTGGAACTATCCACTCTTGATTACAATTAACTCAATCATTCCCGCACTACTTGCAGGAAACTCTGTTTTGCTTAAGCACTCAAGTATCACCCCCAAAATAGGTGAACACTTTGAGCGCGCCTTCTCTGAATTAGGCCAATATAAAGATCTACTCAAACACGTTATCATTAGTCATCATGTGACTGGCCAAATAATTGAAACTCAAAAAATAGATCACGTCATTTTCACAGGCTCTGTTAATGGAGGTAAGCAAATTCTTTCTCACACGGCTAAAAGATTTATGATGCCTGGACTTGAGCTAGGGGGCAAGGATGCGACTTATGTTCATCATGATGCTAAATTAGACTATGCCGTAGAGTCAATTGTTGACGGTGCAATGTTTAACTCAGGCCAATCATGCTGTGGTATAGAGCGAGCTTATGTACATGAAGATATTTATGATGAATTTTTAGAAAAAGCCCTTAAACTCATTAGCACATATAATCTCGGAGACCCAAAAAATCCAGCAACAAGTCTTGGACCTTTGGCAACCAATAAAGCGGCTGAATTTATGTTAAATCAAGTCGCTGATGCCAAAAATCATGGTGCTCATGTTTTAGCAGGTGGTAAAATCCAGAGTATTAACAAAGGGATGTTTTTTGAAGCAACCCTTATCGCTAATACCAATCATGATATGCAAGTTATGCGAGAAGAAAATTTTGGTCCCATTTTACCTGTCATGAAAGTTAAAGACCTAGATGAAGCCATCAACTTCGTTAATGACTCTGAATACGGATTAACCAGCTCTGTTTTCACCACTAATGAAAAAACGGCCACGCTGTTTGCCCAACAAGCTGAATCAGGAACAGTGTTTATGAACAGATGTGATTATCTCGATCCTGCTTTGCCTTGGACAGGTATCAAAAACAGTGGCTGTGGTAGTTCTTTATCAAAGTATGGCTTTTTCCATGTTACCCGCAGAAAATCCATTAACTTTAAATTAACCCTCTAAACAAAGAGAAAATTATGACTAGTGAAATAACGGCCAAAATTAATGACTATAAAAAAAAGGGAGCGACTAAAGTAAAAATAGCCATTACTGATATAGATGGTGTCTTACGTGGAAAATATCTTTCTTTAAATAAGTTTGAATCTATCGCAAATACATTTGGATCATTTTGTGACTGTGTTTTTGGTTGGGATATTAATGATCAACTCTATGAAAATGATATTAAATTCACTGGCTGGCATACGGCATACCCCGATGCTTACTTTAAATTGGATATGGCATCTGAAAGATGGATCGATGAAGAAAACGTTCCATTTTTTCTAGGTGAATTTGTTGATAAAGATTTAAAATCAAACCACCCTATATGTCCAAAAAGTGTATTAAAAGGGATTCTAGCAAAAGCGGATAAAATGAATTTAGGTTTTAACCTGGCCTTTGAATATGAATTTTTTGTTTTTAATGAAACTCCTCAATCAGTCAGAGATAAAAATTACAAAAATCTAATACCACTTACGCCTGGTATGTGTGGCTATTCCATACTAAGAAATTCTGCGTACTCTGAAATATTTAATGATTTTATGGATTATTGTAGTGGACTCAATATTCCTATTGAGGGTCTTCATTGTGAAACAGGACCTGGTGTTTGGGAAGCGGCCATTGAGTATGACCAGGCTATGTTAGCTGCTGATAAAGCCACCATTTTTAAGACTTTTGCAAAAGTATTTTTTCAAAAAAGAGAACTGATGGCCACATTTATGGCTAGGTGGAATCTAGACTACCCTGGTCAATCAGGCCATGTACATATCTCTGCATTTGATAAGAAATCTGGCCAAAACCTATTTTATGATAAATCACAAAACCACAACATGAGTAAAACCATGCAATACTTTATTGCAGGTATGAGTAAGTATATGAAGGAATTACTTCCACTCACAACTCCAACAATCAACTCATACACTAGGCTTGTTAAAGGTTTTTGGGCCCCGACAGCGGCTAGCTGGGGAGTAGAAAACAGAACTTGCGCCCTAAGGGCCATACCTGGTGGAGATAAATCCCAACGAGTGGAGTATCGAGTTGGTTCTGCAGATGCAAATCCTTATTTAACTGCTGCTGCATTAATTGGGGCCGGTTTAAGAGGAATAGAGGAAAAGCTCTCCCTGGATGTTCCTATCATTGGCAATGCCTACGATGTTCAAGATAGTCTGCCGACAGAAAAGCAACTGCCAACATCGTTAAAAGAAGCCACGATGAATTTAAAAAA
>JABJPQ010000710.1 GCA_018663815.1 Halobacteriovoraceae bacterium
GCGCAAGATTATAAGCAAAGAGCTGTTAAGGCTAATGATTATGATGGGGAAAAGACAAAAGAGGTTGTGAGTAATTATAATCTACTCCTTAATGACTTAACAGAGATTATTTATAAGTGGGGTAACACCACTGGTAGTTGTGATGAAAAGCTTGTGCTGGAGCATAAGTCGATTCAGTATAATTCTAGTCTTAAGTTTGTCGTTAAAGAAAATTCAACGGGAAATAAATTACTGGATAGCTTAAAGGACTTTGAAGACTATGATCTAGCACTAAAAAGAGTGTTGAGTAGCGCTGAGCAAGGACTGACTCCAAACATTGAAGATATTGAACTTATTCATTTATATCAACAAGCTCTTTACTCAAAAGAGAAGAAAATTAATCAAAAAGATATCTCAAAATTAGATCAAAAATTATCATCCATAATAGAAGCTTTAGGTGAAAAAGTTAAAAAACTTTCACTGCCAGAGTTTAAACTAGCTTATGAAAATATTATAGAAGCTCAACTCAATAAAACGTTAAAATATAATAAAGCTTATTTTTCAGTACCAAGTAAAGTTTTTAAAGGCAAAACACAATGTAGTGGTGGAACAAAAACAGACTTACTCTTAAATTTAAAACTGAGAGGAGCTGATTATTACCAAAAAAGACCTGTCGTAATAATTACTGATGGCCATATTTTACCAGGCTTTTTAACTGGACATGAAAATGAATGGCATCTTTTTGGAGTTGAGACAACGACTAGTGGTGAAAGTCTTGTCTACCTAGGTGATATTCAAGAAATTTCACGACTAATGGAGACAACCCTTGTTATAGATGCTTTTGATTATTTATATATTAATGCAATTCAAGCCTATCTGGAAGAACCTGCTGCGGCCCTAAATAAGGTCTTTTATCAATTTGCAGCAAAATATGGTGTTAGACACGCAGAAGATTTACTTAATCAAGCAAAACAACTTCCAATTGAAGCAAAAGGTAAGAGTAAGTTTAAGGGTGATGTTTTAGCAATTGGAAAATCATCCCAGAAAAGAGGAACATCGCCTAGAGAACCATTAACATATAAGGCAAAAGATGACCTCGCAAGTTTAACCCCATCAGATGTACTTGAACAAATTAAGTCTAAGCTTACTATTGATAAGCTTTCATCTAAAATAGCAGAGCTAAGAAAAAAGATTAAAGAGTATGAATACTTATCTTTACCAGAAAAAAAATCTCAAACAGGAATGGTTGATCCGGAGAAATTATTAGCAGATGCCTTAACCTTTAACAATATTTCTCGTGGTGAATATTCGTGTGAAGCTTATTCTGAAGAAGGAGCTTTCCCACTTAGTGTTAAATCAAATAAGCTGGTTTTTATTATGCCAGATAAAAGCGTAAGTACTTTTCACTCAAAAACGGAGAGGGTTTTTTACTTAAATGCGGGTAAAGATGAACAGTTTGAAATAATTTTACTACCTCAAGGCGCTGGCCGGGCTGATGGAATGCATGGTGAATTCGAAGTAGCTGCTTATGAAGAAAGTGAGGGGGGGGCTATTATCATAGAACCAATGGGCATTTGTAAGCAACATTAGAAAGAATTTTATAAACTCAAACTGTACAAAAAGTATACAGTTTGAGTTTTCGTTAACAGTTTCAGATTAAATAAAATCTAATAACCTCATTATACACATCTTTTCACAGTTTATATCGTAGATCTAATTGGCACGTAGATTGCTCAGTAAGTATTATTAATAATTAATATTGAGGAGAGATAAATGAAGAAAACTACCGTGGCTTTAGTCGCAATGTCATTAATTACGACATCTGCTTTGGGAGCGAGTAAAATAATAAATAAATCTACGACAGAGCTATCAGCGAAGAAAAATTTAGCAACTGATTCTGTCCATAAAGGTTTAAGAGTCTCCTTTGGGGGGTCAAAAACACGCTTTGATTTTGAAACCAGAGTACTTAATTTAAAAGAAACACAAAAGCTACAAACAGATTCAACAGCAATTGCGATTGGTTACGAGGACATAAAACTAAAAGAGTTTGGTTACTCGGGAACATTAACTAGGATAGTGAACTCTGTGAGAGGCATTAGTATAAATCAAAATATGTTAGAAGGAAATGTAACTTATGGTTTTACACCCCAAATCCATGTGTTTGGAGGGGGAAATTTTTCAAGTTTGCAATCTGAGGCGGATACTGAGCCAGTTGATCTTTTTGATGATCTTGGTATCGGGATAGGCTTACAACTTGGAGCAGGAGTTCAGCTTAGTAAGAAAATAGCACTTGAATTAAAATATGTTACAACATTCCATACGGTACAATATGATGCATATTATGAGGATGGAACAAAAAGTAGTATAAAAGAAGACGTTGATTTAATTACATCAGCATTACGTCTTGGAGTGGTTGGAACATTTTAGTTGGGAGAAAAAAATGAAAACTGTTTTAATTATAAGTACTTTTATAATATCCACAATTAGTTTTGCTAGCTGTGATGGCTTTATTAATTTGAGACTTGCAGAGTTAGGAATAGGAACTCTCAGTAATCCGATAAGTTCTGCAAATAAAACTATCGGAGAGGCTGGTGGTGAAAGTAAAGGAGTTACCAGAATTACAGAGTCTGCAAAGAAAGGAAAACATGATACAGGTCGTACACTGGTTGCAAGAGAGGGTTACCCTGATAAAGTAAAAATAATTCAGATATATAAAAAAGTGGATAATACGAAAAAAAAGAAAAAAACTTATATTTTGGAACCGAACTGTACGAGTTTGAGAAGTGTTAAATATTACTTAGCTCCTTATTTGATAACTCTTGATAATCAGAAATGTAAGGATATAAATCTGAACTATAATGCACAAGAGCTTGCTAGTTTTGAAGTTAAAGGTTTATGCGATCAATATTTCACATTAGAATCAATTAAACCCTCTAAGCCAGAAAATGGGATTAGAAAAGTAGAGGTAGCGCCTTTATAAATATTATAATCAAAGAAATAAACATGGGCTCACCATTGTACCAACAAGAACGGGCCCTAAGGAATAAAGTTTTACTCCGTCCATTCGGTCTTCCAGACCATGCTTGGGAAATGCAAGATAAAAACTCGTATCATTTAATTGCAATAGACTCCGAAAAAGTGATCGCATGCCTATTATTATGTCCTAAAGAGAACCACTCTATTCAGCTAATGCAGATGGCCGTCGAACCAGAGCTTCAAAAAAATGGTATAGGCAAAAAGCTAGTAGAAGCTGCAGTATTGAAAGCTAAAACAGCAGGCCTTAAAACTCTGTTTTGTCACTCCCGAGAAAACGCCATTGGTTTTTACCTCTCCCAAGGATTTGAAGTCTATGATGAGCCTTTTGTAGAGGTTGGACTTAAACATATCAAAATGAAAAAAAGGCTTTAAGCGTTATTGAATTAAAACTTTACTTGAAATTGATTTAAGACTATTATAACCGCGGCAGTTTACGATTGTAATGCAGGGAATCCGCCAGGCCTGGAAGGGAGCAACGGTACTTGTATTTGCTTTGTGTAGGCTGCCACTTTTACTTCTTCTTAATATTTTCTTACATTTAAAATCTATTTATCATTACGAATTGACATTGGTTAGTTGCTCCACTATTTTGGCCCTAGTTCTTATTTACAGAAGAGAGAAAGATTGAGTTACCAAGTTCTAGCAAGAAAATGGCGACCCCGATGTTTTAGTGATGTCAGAGGTCAAGACCATATAACGCGTACATTAATTAATTCTATCACGAGTAGAAAGATTGCTCACGCGTACCTTTTAACTGGTACGAGAGGAATTGGAAAAACAACTATTGCACGTATTTTTGCAAAAGCAATTCGTTGTGAAAATTTATCATCAACTGGTGAACCGTGTCTTGAGTGTATTTCATGCACGACAATTGACTCTGGTAATTCCCTGGATTATTTAGAAATTGATGGTGCATCTAATAATAGTGTTGAAGATATTAGAGAGCTTATTAGCAGCGTACAATACCTTCCAACATCAGGACAATACAAAGTCTACGTTATTGATGAAGTGCATATGCTGACTGTGAATGCTTTTAATGCTCTTTTAAAAACACTCGAAGAACCACCTGATCATGCCGTTTTTATTTTTGCGACAACTGATCCACAAAAGCTACTTGGAACTGTGCTGTCTCGTTGCCAAAGATTTGATTTCAAAAATTCAAGTTTAACCCAAACAAAAGCATTACTTTTAGAAATTGCTGCTAAAGAAGGGATTCGCTTTGAGCATGACTGGCTCGTTTCAGAATTAGCTAAGCGTGCCAATGGTTCTTTTAGAGATAGTTTATCCCTGTTTGATCAAGTGATTAGTCTTTCAAGCTCGGAGATGATTACAGAAGAAAGTTTAATGCTGTCGTTGGGAATTGCGAGAACAAAAGCAGTGGATTCCTTAGTTAATGCAATTCTTGGCAAAAAAAGAAGTGCCGTTATTACATCATTTGAAAGTGTTATTAATGAGAATGTAGATTTAAAAATATTTTCAAAGCAAATATTAGATAGAATCTATGATTTATTAACCTCTGTTGATGATGAGGGAAAGATAGATACAACAAAGCTAGATGGCACAATTGTGGAAAATTTAAGTTTAGTTGAACTTTTTTGGGTCTACGAGACACTAACAAAAGATTTGGAGTGGGCACTAAATTCATTTGATCCAGAAAAAATATGTTGCTTTGTTTTTGTGAAAGCGGCCATAAGAGATAAGATTGTTACTCAGGATAGTGCCAAGCTTGAGATAAAAAAAAAACAAA
>JABJPQ010000712.1 GCA_018663815.1 Halobacteriovoraceae bacterium
CCAGCACCCGCGACATCAGGTCCCCCACCAGCACCCGCGACATCAGGTCCACCGCCAGCACGAGCGATTTCTAAACCCGAACCCAAATTCAAGTGTTTACTCTCAGCTTTCAGCTGACATCGATAGATCGCGCTATCTTGTTCAATAACATTATAATTATTAGAATTTATTAACCGGAACTCAATTCCCTGAAAAGAAAGAGTACTCGTCTTTAGACTTAAACGAACTTGATCTTGCCAACAAAAAAGCTCTTTCATTGAGAAGTTAGTATCCAGCTCAACTAGATCACTCATGACATCACTAGCGTAGAAACAGCCGCTTGAAACATGAGAGGGGTTTTGCTGATAATCATTTATAGTGGCCTTAATTGCTCCCCACAACTGAGGAAAAGGAATAGCGGCCCCGCGATTAATAAAATAGTGCAAGTTTGACTTAGAGTTAAACCTCTCACTATATCCTGAAATCATACCTGCAATCTGATAGTCCCCATTTTTTTGTTTAATCGTGACTGCAGAGCCCTCCATGCCTCCTTCTGCTCCAATAAATACTAAACTAGAGTTAAAGCCTGGCAGGGCATTATGTCCCTTAAAGTTAAAAAACTGAACGACTCCATCTGTAATCTCAGTTAAACTCTTACCGTTTTCTATAAAGCTAGACCAGAATCCAACCGAATGACTTTTATCTAGTCCATCATAAATCTTTTGTCTGGTAACTAACTTGTATCGTTTATCTAACCTGACTGCTTTTTTTAATTTCCACAATGAAAAGTTGCGAATTTGATCATTTGCAACTAACTTGATTGATTCTGACCCAACTTTTTCTCCATTCCTATAAAGATAAATAGTTTTTGATGCCAAATTTACTTTATCTAAACTAGTTGTTACGGCGAAGTAATCTCCCTTGCTCTTTTCAAATATAATTGCAGATTGTAAGCTTGAACCCAGCTTTAACATGGCCATAGGTACAACAGGTAGATCGACCTTTGTAAATGCTACTTGAGTGCACAGTAAAGTCAGCAAAATCAATAGTGTAGAAATCTTTTTAAAATAATTAACTCGTTGCATAAAAGCCATTATATACACTCTCTTTTCTGTTAATACTATAATCTTTTAAGTAGGTATTCTTTATATGCCTATACGTTAAAAAAGGTATGGGCAAATAAAAGCTTTCCCTTAAAAATCCCTGTTATCCATGAGCTGAATCACCATCTGAGAATTAAAGGAAAGTTGAAAATCCTTAATTGATTGCATTGATACAGCGGCAGGGTTTTGTCCTAACATATCTGATGCTTGAACTAAGACTGAACTATAAAAACGTTCAGCTTCAGGATAGACCATACCAATAAATCGAGGTTCACGTTCATCAAAAGGATCTACATCAAATTGAGCTTTTGGTTTACCAAGTTTCTTCCACTTGTACTTGGTGTTAACCAACTGCTTTAGCGTCGTATTATATTGCTTTGTTTTTTGAAGCAGACTTTGCCCCACCAAAATTTGGGGAATAGAAGAATATTGACGGAACTCATCTTCCAGAACAATTTGAACCTGTGTTAAGCCTTTACGAATATCTTCAAATTGATTTTCAATATCCGCTCTTAAATAATATTTTGCAAGATCTAAACTTCCAATCGATATTTGAAGTTGCTTAAAGTTATCATCAAGTCGAGCAATAACTCTACGATTCTCTTCTCCACGCTCTAGAGATATTTCACGTAAAATCTCTTCCACTAAGTGACGTCTACCATCCTCATACATGGCCATCAACACTTGCAATATTTCGGTAAAAGGATTTTCTGCTTTTTCTTGAATATTTTCAATTCTTTTTTTGGCTTGAAAGCTACTGTAACCAGCGATCTTACTGATTTCTTTTGCAACGAAATCATCACTATTTAACGTCTCTGCTCGACGTGATTTAATTAACATATCAGCAATGTTTTTTTCATTACTTTTTGAAACCTTTGCTAAAGTTTGCACGAATACAGACTCCATCGATTGAACACGACCAGCAATAAGATTAAAAGAAAGCTTAAGTAAATCACGATTTTTTTGATCCAGAATGGGTTTATTTAAAAACATATTATATGTATGAAAAAGGCCGCTTAAAGCTTGATTACTTGTTGAGTAACGACGAAAGACACTTCCCTCGTGTACTCGAGAATATGCACTCTCAATATGATTTTTAAGCTCTTGCATTAAAAAAGAATAATTTTTTTTCGCCGATTTTTTAAGATTTACTAATTCTTTTTTAGTATATTCCAACTGCTGTTTAAAATAACTTAAAACTGCTTGATCATTCACATCCTCATATTCCCAACCATCAAAAGAAACTTCAAATACCTGAAAGGTTGCTTGCCTAGTATCGCCATACTCCTTTTGTATTTTTCGTAGTTGATCATTTCGGCCTATTAATAAATTTTGCAACGCTTGAGCCTCCGCAGAACGAACAGCTTGTTGAATATCATGAACGGCTTTGGTAATTCGTTTACGCGAGCGAAACATAAACCCATCGAATGAGCTATTATCATAATCAGATGACTCAGATAAGCGAACTAAGCCATCAGTTGCTCTAATTGGAATATATATCATTGAGTTAACCTTACTACTTGAATAACTAGAGTTGCTTTGCCTCCTCAAGCCATTGGGAGAAAAAAGGTCAAAAGATTTACTTTTATTTGAGGAGCGAGCAACTCGCTCGATAATTCTAACTTCAGCCTCGAGGGGATCAATTCCAAGGTTCAATTCACCATTAGAGTTTATTCGTATAATCTCTTTTAAGTCCATCAAGTTAATACGATAAGTAACATTCCCTGATTTTGAATTTTTACCAAACAGGTTAAACTTTGAACGAGTAGTATATTTGGCTGACAACTTTGCATACACTTTAACTTTATGCATTTTATGGAAAAGAGCATCCAAATCTAGATCTGAATTTAAAATACGAATATTTCTTTCTAGTTGAGTATGAATTGACTGAATTGTCTGCACATCCATATTTAGACCTTCGATGTTTTCCTCATCATCTACGAGTGCCTTAGTTAACCGAAGCGCACCATCAAAATCACCTCGCCATGCTTTCATCAATGCATAGTTAAGAGCACCTTCACTATCTTTATGAAGTTGCCCTCCCCTTAGGCTTTCTTCGTATGTATTAATTAAGTCAAGGACTGCTGTCCTTGTTTCCAAACTCTTTGCGCGAAGCAGTGCGCTTTGCAATACGCTCAAGTCGTAAGTTGCAGCATGACCAGCAATACTAAAAAAAACTAACAACACTAAGCTACTTCCTAGCCTTTTAATTACATTTTTCATCTAAAACCTCCTATTGGTTTTGTCTTTTATTAGAACAACTGCACCTTACACAGATCGCCGCCAAGACTCAATGCACAATACCTTACATTTCTCAACACAAATAGTTAATAATTTCGGACAGTTAAAGGATTGTTTTATATGGACTTACAAATTAGTATATTTAATAATAACATTACACTATAATATCATGTAGATATAAGACTCACTCTTCATAAGTTAGACTACAAGTGAACCATATATCAAGCTATGAGGTATGATATTTTAAGTGTAAATCAATATTTCTTTGGCCGGGAAAAGGAGCTTCAGCTTCTCGGACAAGAGATTGAAAAAAAACAACTCGTGGCCATAACAGGGCTCCCCGCAATAGGTAAGTCAGAGCTATCATTACAACTACTCAATGATCGTGGCGTACTAAACAGTAAGACAACTTTATATCTGCAACTACCAGACTACTTAAACAATAATAGGTTGCTTAACTTAATCAATACCACGCTCCAAACATCCTTTGAAACTATTGAGCATTGCCTGCTTCATCTAGGTGAAAATTATCTTCACCTTGTTTTTCACAATCTCGACTTTAATCAAAGTGAAGAGTTTGAACTGTTATTGCAAAAAATGAATCGATACCTAGGGGAATGTACTGTAATAATCACAGTAGACAAAAATATTTTTACGACTTCTAAAAGTGTCTCTGTTATTAATCTTGACCCTCTCGATTTTGAATTTTTTAAAAATCACTGCCAGCGACATTTAAAAAAAAACCTTAGCAGTGAACAACTACATAAACTCTATCAACTAACCAAGGGATTACCATACTTAATACAAAAGTATATCTCACAAATAAACTATTTTTTTCAACTGCAACAGAAACAAATTAATCATGAACTATTGAATGAGTTTAATTTAAAAGAACTCGCAATTATATTGGAGTTACTTGAGATCAAATGGTCACTGTCTCACTGGGAGAACTTAGCTAAACAGCTAGCGTATAATAGAGAATATCAACAAAGCTATCAGGTTTGTATCAAATTTAGCGTTCAACCTTTTTTTGATGTTTATCAAAATTTTAATCTCTATTATCTAGGTGATTATGAAACTGTTTTAAACAACACTTTAAAAAATATCAAAAGGTACTCCACAAAAAAAGAAATATTAGCTCTTAATTATTCTATTCGTGGTCTTGCCTTGCTTAGTACAAATAGTCCACAAGAAGCACTCGAGTGTCAAAAAAAATCGTTGTCCTTGTCTATTCAAGTGCAAGACAAAGATCTGATTGGACAATCCTATTGGTGTCTCTCTTTTGTATATTTTAGGTTAAGCCAATATAAGCCAGCTAAGAAATTCATCTTACTGGCGATACAGTATCTAGAATCATCCCAAGGCTTTTACTACCTTGGTTTTTCTTACTTAAATGCATTTGCAGTTGAAGCACAACTCAAAAACTACCAAGAAGCTCAAGTGTATCTTGAAAAGACGAAACAACTTACGAGAAACTACCATAATTTTTATATCTATTCTGCCTATCTTCGTAATCAAGCTTGGCTTTCTTCCTATAATGGAGACCTACAACAAGCAATAGAACTATACAAAAACAGTGCTCAACTATTAGCCAGTAATCCAAAAAATAATGATTATATCATCTCAAGAATTGCTTTAGCTGAAATTTACTTAGTTGAGAACAGACTCAAAGATACAAACATAATTATTCAAGATTTAAAACTGACAATCTCTAGTCAAAATCATGTTTTATTCAGTAGAGTTCAGAATCTAGAAATAAGTTTTTATCTGCAAACCAAGGATGTAAATAAAGCAGAAGAGATCCACTTATCAACAAAAAACATTAATTCTTATTCCCCTACAGATCGAATTGAACGAGAACTACAGTTAGCGGAGATAGCTCTTTTCAAAAATGAGATACACAAAGCTAGTCATCACATTTATTTTGTAGAGAATATTTTCAAGAAAAATAATATTTCTCCCTATTATTACAACTATCCCATAATCAAATCAAAATACTACAGTTTATTTAATATCCAATTACAAACAGACTGGATCAGTGAAGTAGAATCTTATTGCAAACATAAAATTGAAAATAGTAAAATCCTTCTTTTTACTTATGAAATATTAATTTTATTACACATCAAGCGACGTAAATTCAAACAAGCATCTGAAATACTAGAACAAGCAAAAAAGGTTGCAATAGGAGGTAAGTACACTCACCTTACATGCGTCTTTGAATTACTAGATATCCTAGTACGATTCCATCAGCATCAAAAAATCCACCTCCCAAATAACAGAGACAAATATTCAAGGTTCTACCAGGTGATTTATCTATTCTTAGAACATCGTAACAGTGATCAATCAAGATTTCGAGATAAGTACAATCAACTATGTATGTATGAAAAAAATCTCGTATCTTCCATCTTACCTTTAACATCAGAATCCTTACCTGTAATGATTAAATCAAATTCAAAGTTATTATCCCACGAAGAGTTTCAAGTCATTATCAAGAAAAACAGTTATCAACTCTTTTTTGACGAACAAAAGAATATTATTCGAAACCATGTAAAAGAAGAAGTAAAACTCAAAAAAGATGGTCCCCTATACGAGTTACTTAAACTATTTTGTACCTCCTACCCACATTCATTACCATTGGAGCAAATATACCAATCAGTCTGGGGAGGCGAATATAATCCTGAAATACACAATACAAAGATCTATACAAGTATTAACCGACTAAGATCATTGATTACGACTAAAGAAAATAAAATTGAAATGATTATGAATAACTCTGAGGGTTATGCCCTTAGTGAACGTTGTCAATTTTATTATCTTTTTTGCCCAGACACTGCAACGATCTCTAAAAATTCCCGTAATATATTAAAAATATTTAACTCTTCCCTAAGTATATCTTGCAGGGAGGTTATCGCGAATACAGGACTCAATCGATCGAAAGTAAAACGAGAATTAAAAAATTTAGTTGTTCAAGGTATCATAAAAAAATCAGGTTTGGGCAAAGGTACAACTTACACTAAGGTTTAAAACAAAGTTAAAAACACCTAAACCAATTCTTTTTTCATAATATGATTAGTAAAATCAAAGCCCATCTTCTGATATAAATTGATTGCAATCGTATTATGTCCAAAGACATGCAATCCAATACTAGTAAGTTTTAACTCTTTAACTTTTTCTTCGAGCAAGCTCTTACTCTTTAGCATAACTTGGGATCGCTGTTAGTAAATAATTATCAAATTCTACTGCAGTCATTTTTTTTAATTTGAGTGGCATGCTAGATAGTCTCCTCTCCTGGTTGTTTACCAACAGGAACTTTATCAGCGGCTGAACTCTGTTTTTTCATTTTCTTTTTCATCATTTTTTTTACTTTTCCCGACGGAACAAGACTGATTTTAACTCCTTTACCATGAGCAACCGGGGAATGAGCCGTGTACCCGTTCGGAGTAGAAATTGATTGAGAAAACTTACTGGAAGAAAATTGTGATCCTTTATTTCCCTTCGTTACTTCAGACTTAATAACAATCATATTATTGTCCGTCGTAATATCTAAATTCATATTTTCTTTTTTGGGAGTTATAATAATCGAAATACTCCCATCATCTTCATACTTTTCCTCCAGCTCAATACTTTTTCCTTTACCCTTAAAGCTACTCCCTCCAAAAAAAGGATC
>JABJPQ010000713.1 GCA_018663815.1 Halobacteriovoraceae bacterium
GCTCTGCGGAAGCATTGGTTACCTCCCCCTTACTAGACTTACTTGACTCTTTTTTTTGATTAACTAAAGCAATAATCGATACGATTAAAAAAACTCCCAACCCCGAAGCAAAAAGGTCAACGACAGACGCTGAGAAGATATTGACCTCTCTATTTTTTTTACTTCTCATGGCTATTTCTCAATAATTTTATTGATAAGATTATCCATTACGTATTTTCCAAAGCCATTAATAAGGCTTTCTTCTTCTGCTTCAAACCTTTGCGTAAAAAATTGCAATATAACTGATAATATTAAAGCTAATAACGTCGTATTAAAAGCAATACCCAAGTTTGCAGACATCGTTGTCAGTAAGCTTGGATCATCCAAACTTCCTTCTCCCAGCTTACTCACAGCAAGACCGATCCCATAAACAGTCCCCATAAACCCAAGCGAAGGGATGAGCCAAATAATATATTTTAAATTATTATAACGAAGCTCCACTGAGTGTAAAAAAAGCTCTAATTGTTTGGATAACAAATCTGATGTAAGTGCAATTGAGTTATTTGTTCTAAACTGTAGTGAGATTTGTAAAATCATATCAGGCAACAATCCCATTTCATCCTTTGAGTCTGCTTTTGCTGAAATAATGATATCCGTCAACACATCATCATCAATCATATCTTCAAAGTTATCAGGTAGATATTGATTCTTCTGATACTTACTCATTTGCTTCAGATCAGCTTGTCTTTTTTTAATGATAAGAAATCCAAAAATAAAACAAACCCACATGATGTCTTGAAAGGTCACACTTAGCTCAAGCTGTGTTTTACCCAAAAATAAGTTCGCCCAAAATGTTGGCAACATAATAAAAATCAAATTTATAAGTATAAGACCCACACTTCCATAGATAAAAAATTCGACATAGGATTTTGATTTAATTTGATTCTTCAAAAATAGCTCCACACCGTTCACAATGAATCTTGTCTTTTGACAAAACAGTTCCACAATCTACGCATCTTTTTAAGCCTACAGTTTTGACTCGTTTAGAAATATCATTCTTATCTCTCTCTTGACTGCGTTGATAATTTTGGATGATTTTTTGTACCTCTATCGGCTCTTGAGCCTGGCCAAGACGAATAATCGTATCCATTTTTATTTTTGCGCTCTTGATACGCTTAAACTCTCCTTGATGAAGTACAAATGTGCCACTCTCTGATTGAAGATCTTCAATCAATACACTATCCCCTGTATAATAAATTTTTGCATGAGCTCTACTAATCTCTGCGTGGTTTATAACCAAATCACAGCCAGAGCTCCTGCCAACAGTAAAGTGATGAGTTTCAGTTGTAATCAACATATTAATTCCTAGTTGTTCTAAGAGCTTATTATCTCAAGAATTTAATTTAATTGAAACTACTGGCCCTAAGTGCCTAAATATCTGCAAATAAACTAGCAAAGGCTGACAACTGTGATCTAAATAGTAGCCACTTTAGCATCACTAAGCATAGGTAATTACTCAGGCAAATATTATTTCGCTAAGTTAATTCAATCATTTAACAGAAGTTAAATACACTTACGCACCAATTAGTTATACCTATCTAGTCATAAAAGGAGAGAGTTATGAACGCAAGTATCAGACTATTGAGGCATCAAAGGCCTATGCTAGCCGCAGTTGCAAGTATCATTTTAAAAGCAATTAAACCTTCCAAGAAAAAAATTATTGAATGCAACCCAGAGGTTCATGTTAAAAATATTGAGATTTCAAAACCAATCATGAAAAATTATCACAAATGGCTTGGTGTTGAAAAACGCTATCAAGATAGAATAGCACCACATCTTTTTCCCCTTTGGTCTTATCCTCATTTACTTAAACTGGGTAAAGCGCTTCATCTTCCTTTGCATAAAGTACTTAACCAAGGGTGTAAACTTGTTATCGAAAACCAACTTCCAGCTAATAAGCCACTCAGTACTCATATCCATATCTATCAAGTTCAAAATCTTGAAAAAAAAATTAGAATTAACCAAAGAATAACAACCGGTACAAATGATTTTCCAAACTCTATTACGGCAGAGATTTATGCTGTAATTTTAAAAGACCCAAGTCAGCTCTTAAAAAAAGAAAAAGAGAGTAAAATAATTGATACAAGTCGATTTGAATTTATTAATGACGTACAAATCGGAAAAGCAGAGGCCCAAAGCTATGCCTATCTCTCAGGAGATATTAATCCGATTCACCTTAGTAGACGGATAGCAAAACGAATGGGTCTTAAACACTCAATCATGCATGGGTTTGGTTTATTTGCGATCTTATTTGAAAAGCTTCAAAAATATGGTTTTACCATTAAGGAAATTGATATTCGCTTCTTAAGCCCAGTCTATTTAGAAAATTCAATTCAGATTTTTGTCCGTAAACTATCAGAGACAAAGTACAATGTAAGAGTCCTGGACCAGGATCATAAAATTGTTCATTTAAGTGGTGAGTTTAAAATATAAGATCATGAGAGCAAAACTGTAAAGACCGATTCTTGTAGGTTTGCCTGTAG
Source organism: Halobacteriovoraceae bacterium (assembly GCA_018663815.1). Taxonomy (GTDB): domain Bacteria; phylum Bdellovibrionota; class Bacteriovoracia; order Bacteriovoracales; family Bacteriovoracaceae. Next base: position 2,523 of record JABJPQ010000713.1, read on the forward strand.
GGTTGATAGCTACAAACTCAGTTCAAAACCTTTCCAATAAAGCTCTTGTTATGAAAATAACAAGAAAGTTACTACCTAAAAATTATTCTTTAGTGAAGAAGTAATATCCTTAAATGAATTTTTTACTGACTTATACAAAAGAGAGGATGGGTCACATTACAGGCACTAGTCGTATTTTCAACCCACCTGTCGTCAAATTGATCACTAGATCCATGAAAGCCATTAACTGAACTACTATCACTTAACCAATCACTACAATTATCAACACCTCCGGCACCTTCAACCACTGTTCCTGTCCAAGGCGTTTCTGAAACAGTAGCACCATTTTCATTAACATTTATTCGATTTAATAATTGCTTATCCTCAGCAAGCCAAAGGTCAACTCCTGAAGCTACGACTAAATGAGCCGTTTGATTGGAATCAACAATATAGACTCCTCCTGTAAAACCAAGACTAGTCGCTGGCCTAGTTTCACCTGCACTCAGTATTGCGACATAAATTCGCGTTAAACCCGCAGCCTTGGCCAAGTTATCACAGATTGTGTTAGCAGCATTAATACTGCCTAAATTTCCAGTATGAACTGAAGAAGTTATAAAAATACGATGATCAGCTGGAGCAACCCCATCAACTTCCTCAGCGGTATTTACCTCTTGACCACAAGACATTAAAAAATAAGTACTACACATCAATATAAAATATTTTTTCATCATAAACCTATATTAAGGAACTCTTGCAAAAAAGCCAATAGCATTTTTATAAGCCGTAACAAGTTCACCTGAATTCCAACCTATTCTTTCCTCTCCAAGTTTTTCAAGATTTTCAATGTGGAATGGTTGCCAATAAAAAAGACTCGTTTTCATGACATAACAATGACTAGAGTTTGGGTATTCACTGTAATCAGAGTACTTAAATATTTCAGGGCAAACTTGCTTACTTTTTACAAATTGATCCGTCCATACCTTCTCTGGTAAAGGTTTTTTTAAATAGGACTTATCCATAACTCTTAAATCATTATTCACTGTAATATAAGGAGCTATATGAAACCACCACTTATGCCTATACTCTCTGATATATTTTTTCGTAAAATAAATCCAAATTTTTCCAACTTGAATTTTTTTGCCACCATATGTTTTTTTATTTAATTCCCAGGCCCAAACATGAGCTCGATTATAACACTGAGACCAAGATCTCATTCTCGATTTTTGAGTTTTAAAAAGCTCTTGAGCCACAAGCTCAGAGTCAACATTTGTAATATAAGTATTTTTCAAACGAGTAAGATCGCTATTCTTCTCTCTTGAATAGCCTTTCTTTAAATTTCTTTTTAACTCAAACTTTGGTTTTGATAAGAAATTTATTTTTTGAATTTCATTTCTTAGGCTTAACAACTCTTCAACTTCTAAGTTGTTTGAAAATTGGACTTCAATAACTTCTCGATTTCTCCAAGCTTCATGAGCAAAATCGACAACGGCATAATTATCTGCTGCAATCTCATATACTCGCCCATCTGTAGCAAAAACAAGATAACTTTCATCATCAGTACGCGGTAATTCAATATCCACAATTTCTATCTGATACGCATGCGAAGTACTAATCAAACTCAGTAATAAACAAAATATGAGAGCAAATTTATTCATTCTTTTTCCCTGCTAAACAAAACAAAATTGCTCTGGTAGTAGGAGTATAATATTTACAATATTATCTTAAAAGGAGGTATGAAATTTTTCTAGGTAAAAAAAACAGAGCTGCACGCCGCAGCAAAAAAAGGGTAAACTCTTAACAGAGCTTACCCATTATATTATTTAGCAAATAATAAATCGTAATAAGTTGGAAGTCCCCATACATCCTCTGCAACATGTTCCTCTAAATAAGCGATATCGTTAGCCATTTCTTCTGATAAAGGTAACCATTCACTAACTATCTTTTCAACATCACCAATTTCTTCACCCATTGCTCCCAAGGCAGTCTTTAATCTTTCCGTTTTTTCATATAAAGAATTAGTTCGATCATTAAGTAATTTTAAAATATGAATATCAGCTTTAGGATCAACCCCAACTTCTTTTTGATCATCAATTGAATTTGCTAACATGCCTTTGTACTCAATAGTGGCCGGTAAGATATCCTTGTGAATCATATTAACCAAAGTTCTAAATTCAATATGACGATGTTTACAATATCTTTCAACTCGAACATTATACCTCATTGTTAATTCTTCAGTTGAGTAAATTCCAGGCTTAGTTAAAAAGAGGTTTACTTCTTCATCAACTATAAGCTTTAAAGCCTCGGCTGATGTTTTTAAATTTGGTAATTTTCTTTTTTCAGCTTCATCTTGCCACTCTTGAGAATAGCCATCCCCATTAAAAACAACTCTTTTTGCATTGGAGTAAAAATTTTTAATCAAAGCAATTAAAGACTCATCAATACTCATACCATCAGCAAGATCTTTCTCGATGATTTCATTAGCATCATTTAAAACATCAGCGACTGCTCCATTTAAAATAGTTAGTGGAACCCCAACATTTTGAGATGAACCAACGGCCCTAAATTCAAATTTATTGCCTGTAAAAGCAAATGGTGAAGTTCTATTTCTATCAGTATTGTCTCTGACAAATCGTGCTAGCTCATCAGCTCCTAGATCTAAAAATCCTTCATTTTTATCCTTGTATGCTTTTCCTTCAGCATAAGCATCAAGGATTTTAGTTAAAGTATCACCAAGAAATGCTGAAATAATACTTGGAGGAGCTTCATTTGCGCCTAATCTATGATCATTTGAGTGAGAAGCAATTGCTGTCCTAAGAGAACCACCATGACGATTAAGTGCTTCACAAATGATTGAGATCATCGCTAAAAATCTATAATTAGTATGAGGTGAACTAGTTGGCTCCAAAAGATTGCCTGCTTTTGCATTTCCCATCGACCAATTTAGGTGCTTTCCTGATCCATTAACGCCCATAAATGGTTTCTCATGTAACAAACAAATCATATCATGTTTAACTGCAACTGATTCCATGATAGACATAACCATCTGGTTTTGATCAACGGCCGTATTGGCCGAAGAAAATATGGGAGCTAATTCAAATTGCCCTGGAGCAACTTCGTTATGACGAGTTTTAGCTGGTACTCCAATTTTGTAAAGTTCAACTTCTACTTCTTGCATATAAGCTAGAACTCTCGCAGGGATTGTTCCAAAATAATGATCATCTAATTGTTGGTTTCTAGAAGTATTTGCTCCAAATAGAGTTCTTCCCCCCATAACAAGATCTGCTCTTTGAAAAAAGAGTGCTTTATCGATCAAAAAATATTCTTGTTCACATCCACAACTAACATCAATATCCGTATGCTCATCTTCGGCACGAGAAGAATCATTTACCAAGTTTAAAAATTTTGTAGCGGACTTTGAAAGTTGAGTTATTGAGCGAAGTAGTGGAGTTTTCACATCAAGTGCATCTCCATGGTATGAAACAAAAGCGGTTGGGATAATAAGCGTTTTTCCATTCTCATGACTGCGTAAGAAAATGGGAGAAGAAAGATCCCATGATGTATATCCTCTCGCTTCAAAAGTGGATCGTGATCCCCCGTGCGGAAATGAAGATGCATCAGGCTCACCTTGAATAAGTTGTGATGCCGATAATTTTTCAATAGGCTTACCACCTTCTATCGACAAAAATGCATCATGCTTTTCTGCTGTTGAGCCTGTCATTGGTTGAAACCAATGAGTGAAGTGAGTCGCGCCTTTATTTGTAGACCAATTGAGAACAGCATTGGCAAATTTCTCAGCCATTTCCTTGGTTAAGTCTTTTCTCTTACAGAGTATCTCTTGGAGGTCAGTCTTATCTTGCTTTGTTAGTATTTCTGACTTCATGAAATCAAATAGGTTTTCACCATAATACTCACTAACTCTTAGTGGATTTCCATTAACATCACATGGAATTTTAAATTTTCTTGTTGGAATCTTGTAACTTCCTACCTGGCTTATTGTTCGAGCAGATCTTGTCATCTTCTTTCTCCTTGAGGATTAAACTTAAACACAGACATTATAAACTATTTTTATCAAATTCCAATTAAAGTTTTATTTAAATAAATTAATCATTTCTAAGATGGCCATAGGTAAGTTTTTTTTACTCCAATAGAGTTTTAATTGACCCTTAACCTGATTATTCAAGTCAACTTCTTCTTGGTGTTGTGAGTCCCTGTTCAATAATAAATTTTGGTTCGAGCTACAATTTCCGGGCTTATTCACTGCTTTCATAAGTGGATTAAATGCTAAACAACCATAGGGTTTACTACTGGGTGAAATTCGACAACCTTTAGCTGAAGGAACATAGAATGGACAAGTATAGTTTTTTCTTAACTCCCTCCCATGATTTAAATAAATTGCTTGATCTAATCGATAGTGTTTTACACAGTCTTCAATAGTTCGTTCAAGTTGGTCAGTAAGTAATTTGTTTTCAACTAAATAGTCATAACAATCAAAGGCTTCAATTGGAGTCACTTGCATGGAATTATACTCAAACGTACAACAGTACCCTTGGCATTGACTACAGTTTTGGCCAGCCGCAAAGACAGAAGTCATTGAGTCAAGAATGATTTCCCTTCTCACTAGGGCCGAAGAAGCCTTTAAAGACTCTTTTAGCTGTCTATATTTCATTCATTACCTCGAAGTTATTTCCTCTTTCAATATTTAGCTCAAATCCTTGCATCTATCAAACGATCAGTCTTTGAATAGAAAAATTACTTATATAAAGGAGATCAACATGAGAATAGTATTATTATGTCTAACGATGACGTTTGCTCTGAATGTTCACGCAGATGATTATCCAGTATTTACAAACACGCTAGAGGGTGGTGAAGTCACTAATAGTGAGGACATAGGTTTAATAAGCCACAAGTCACTACCGCTTAAAATAAAAGTCAAAACAAGAAGTTTCTCTAATAAAGATAAAGTTAAACTCGTAAATGCAGTTAAAGTTTTGGCAAAAGTTATGAACTCACCTGAGTTTAAACAGGAAGTTCTCAATTTTTCCTATAAAGGTGATCGCTCTTTTCATCAAAATAACGGAATGAGCAACGAGGAAATCTATCGACACCTAATGACTGGTGCAGAGGAGTTATCACCTGAGCATAATAAAACAATGGATTTTGATCTAACGATGTATCGCAGCTGGAATCCCTTTTCAAAAGTAAAAGGTTATACAAAGCCAGATACAATGAGAATCTGGGTTCATTCTAAATATTATCGCAGAGCTTCTTGGGATCAAATTAGTGTCGCTTCTAATATGGCCCATGAGTGGGTACACAAGATGGGATTTGGTCATGCTTATTACTACAATAATGATAGACCTTCTAGTGTTCCCTATGCCATTGGAAGAATTGTAAGTAAGGTTGCGAAAGATCTTGGGCTAGAGTAATTTCGAATACTTAGATAAGTGTATAATCTTTTCAAAAACTTAGCTTTGCGTTAATTGTGATTCAATTCTTTGATATAACAATGTCTTCATTAGGAGCAATGCAATGAACTTGAAAAGATTTACAATTATCACTCATAACGAAGCTCAACAGTCAGTTGAGAAAACCACAATTCTCATCAACCTCGAACATATCGTTTCAGTTAAACCAATCAAGATGACAACCTCTAATAGAGAACAAATCGATGGTTATTGGATTAGACTCTCAAATGGAAAAAAATATAGGGCCATTCAAGTACCTAAGGTTATTTTAGATAATATATGCGAGGATCTTCCGGCCATCAAAAAAAGCTCAGAACAAACGCCCAACTTTAATTACCAATAAGTTTTTATTCCCAAGGATCACCCTCAGGTAAATATTTTACTGTCGGGTCCCTAAAACACTCTTCACATTTGTAAGGATGTAATGCTGCATTCTCAGATTGTTGCCCGATTACTTTTAAAATAGTGGCAACTGTAGCTCGAGTGATATTACCTTTTTTATATTTCCGAAATATAATCTTAATGAACTTCAAAATAGATTTTCCCTTTTTCATGTCAGGAATATCTCCATACTTAACGAGGTATTCAAAGACTGGCTTAGCTAAAAACTTACCAAGTACAGGACTTTTAAACTTATCACTAACCATGGCGATAAGAGCTCCCTTGTAAGTTGTCTTATAAGCATTATAAACTTCATTCTTTCCATCAATATTCTTAGCATCGATAGTATTATTTTGATCTAAATCAAAACGAAGTAATGTCGACTCAACATTTAAAAGACCGGTAAAAACAGCAAACGCATCATTAGCTTTTAAAAAAACCTCATCAGTTTTTTCTTTATCATAATAAGTGCATGATCTTGTAAAATTCTCCGTTTCAGTGATAAAGGTCATATAGTCTTCTGACTCAGTTGGAGGTGATCCCTCAGGAAGATTTTTCACCATATCCTCCATGTAATTATCCAATAGAGGCATAAACTCGGAAATAGCCTTTCCTCCATCTTCAATAGGCATTTTCGTTCTCATTACATTGATAAAATTTCTTCTAAAACAATCCGGAGCTATGCGATTGTGCTCATCAAGCTCACTGGCACAGTAATCTAGCATGGTTTCAGTAAAAAAATCTTTAATTGATACGGCCGTCATAAGCCCAATCACAAATTCAGTCAGCTCAGGAGTTTCCATACACACTTTGTCAGAATCACATCCATTAGATTGGTATTGAAAAAGTGTAGACATGAGCACAAGGTTATCTGCAACACCTGCAACCTCCCCGCCTCCTTTTCTGCCAATATTGATAATGCCATAATCTTTTAAAAACCATTTAAAATCATCAATAAAAGTAACTGTTTCTTTAAGGGTCATATCAAAACCACCACGAGCCCCAAAATTAACATCTCCATAATAAGCCATTAAGAGCTTTACTCCATACTCAAGGGCACTGGTTTGAAAAAACGAATTGGCATTACGATGATACTCATAAGTATAGTATGGGTAAGTAAGTGAGCC
>JABJPQ010000714.1 GCA_018663815.1 Halobacteriovoraceae bacterium
AGACACAAAAAAAAGAAAGTGAAGAGATTTATTTATCGGTTGAGATTACGACAGATGATAGTTACAAGCAAGTAATTGGTTTAAAAGCCATAAGATTAATAAAGAATAAGCCGGTTAAAGAGCAAGTAAATGTTGGTACAATCATTGATCCTGTTTATGAAGTTATTACAAGAGAAGTTCCAGATACAGTATTAGAAAATATAACTTGCGATTAGATTTTTTCGAAGTGTCTTTTGTCGTTTAGGTATTCGTCCTGAAAATAACAGAGATTTATTTGAAATAGGAGAAATTATTGCTATTATGTCTTAATGAAGCTTTTATTGGTATTCTCTGTCTTTTTTACTTTGCTTATTGATGCGACTAGTTTTGCAGCAAATCACCTTTTACAAGATCACAATGACAACTTTATGGCCGAATCTAACCACCACTCAAATGGTGTAACGACTGTGCATGAACAATCTGAAGATGAATCAGAATCCCATGATGATTGTCACACAAATTGTCATATAGGGCATATGCATTTTGCCATAACCCCAACGACTCTAGTTTCAAATAACCTGATGGGAATTTTAAATACTAAACAGTACCCAAATTTTCGAAATTGCGATATTCAAGAATTTCATTCTAAGGTTATCCGACCTCCTATTGTATAAATATACCTTTCAAATTAATGATTATTAACTAGTATTGAAGTTCAATACTTTAAAATGAGATGTTATATGTCCAAAATTTTATTGATACTACTTACTTCACTTGTAGCACAGTGGGTACATGCAGAATCCATAACGCTAGTACAGCTGCAAGAACATGCCTTTAAGAACAACTTAATCCTTAAAGCTGCAAGGGCCAATACTGAAATGGCGAACATGGAACAGCAGGTAACTAAGGCAAGTTTATACCCCAAGATTGGAATCGAGTTAGGTCTTGAGCAAACGACAAATATAGATACTGACGTTGAGGATACAGAAAGATTAAAGTCAATTTATAGTGAATATAATTTATTTAATGGTTTTAGAGATCAGAACAAATTAAATCAAAGTCGTATTTATTCAAAAAAAGCAATTAGCGAATTAAAAGAGTCTGAGTTTTTATTACATTTAAAAATTGAGCGTTTATATTTTTCTTATCTGTATTTAAATAAAAACATTGAAATTACCAAACAGGCAATAATAAGAAATCAGGTTCATCTTAAATATATCAAAAAAAGATTGGCGTCTGGACTTGTTACTAAAACAGATCTTTTGGAGTTTAAATTAAGGAAGTCAAAGCTTAAGAGCAAATTGGAATATTTAAATCTGAACTCTTTTGAAACACAAGCAAATATTTTTAGAAATGTAGGTTTATCAAAAACAAATGACTTAATAATCTCGGGAGAGCTTCCTCATTACGAAGTCAATACATCTTTTGAAATATTGCTAAATACCTTTAATCGTAATAGCGAGTCCATGAAGCGTGCACATTTAAACATAGCGGAAGCTAAACTTGAAACTGCTATTGAAAACTCCGGTTGGTATCCCTCGGTGGACTTAGTTGCAAAACATGGAAATTTATCAGCAGCAGAAACGGGTATTGATAATGATGATACATCAACTTCTATAACTGTAGTGGGGCGATGGGAACTCTTTTCAGGTTTTGAAACTCAATCTGCATCTAAGAAAGCCAGTATAAATAAACTACGGCAAGAACACCTGTTAAAACAAAAAGTTTTAGATGACTCTTCTTTTATTCAAACAAATTATCAAAGATTAAAAGCAATCGAAAGCAGAATTCAACATGAAGAGATTAATAGTAAAATTGCGACAGAACTCTATGCTAAGACTCTTAAAGAGTATCGAAAAGGTGTAAAGGATTCAGGAGCACTTTCTGCGGCAGGAGATGAACTTACTGACATAAGCGAAAAGGTGTATTCACTCAAAATGGACTTTGTAAAAACCAAGTTAACCCTAGAGTCAGTTATTGGCTCTCATGTACAGCTTAAGCAAATTTCACATAAACATTAATAGGATTCAATATGTTAGATATAATAATTAAATTTTCATTAAAAAACAGAGGGCTCATTATTCTAAGTAGTATCGTCCTTACGTTATACGGCGCTTTTGTAGCATCAAACTTACCCATAGATGTTTTTCCCAACCTAAATCGACCAACAGTCACAATCATGACAGAGTCCCACGGTCTTGCTCCGGAGGAAGTTGAAACTCTGGTCACTTTTCCAATTGAAGTCGCAGTAAATGGAACTCCCGGTGTTAGGAGAATTAGATCTAGCTCTGGTGTTGGTCTTTCTATTGTTTGGATGGAATTTGACTGGGGAACTGATATCTATCGCAACCGACAATTGGTTTCAGAAAAACTATCTTTAGTGCAAGAAAGTTTGCCTAAAGATGTAAAGCCAATTATGGGCCCAATATCTTCCATTATGGGAGAAATTCAATTAATTGGTCTAAGTTCTTCAAATAAAGATATTCAAGGAATGGATTTAAGAAATATAGCTGATTGGACTATTAGACCTAGGTTACTGGCCATAAATGGTATTGCTCAGATCATACCAATCGGCGGGGGAGTAAAACAATTTCATGTCTTACTTGATTCTCAAAAACTACGGAATAAGAACTTATCAATTGAGGAAGTTCAAGAAAACTTACAACATATCAGTGAAAATACTACGGGTGGCTTTGTTAATATTAATAAGAAGGAATTTTTAATAAGGAATCTAGGTCGAGTTGAAACCATTGATGATATTAAAACTTCTGTTGTAGGAAGTTTTCAAGGTGTGGCCGTTAGAGTGTCTGATATTGCGACCGTGAAAATAGGCAAGCAAGTCATGCGAGGAGATGCTAGTATTGATGGGAAGGGAGGTGTTATCCTCGGAGTTAAAAAACAACCAGGAACATCAACATTAGAGCTTACAAAAAAAGTTGATAAGGCATTAACTGAAATTTCAAAGTCTTTACCAGCTGGTGTTGAGATTAATAAAAATTTATTTAAACAATCTATCTTTATTGATAAGGCCGTAAAAAATGTTGAAGAAGCTTTAATCGATGGAGCTGTTCTGGTAACAATTATTTTGTTCTTGTTTCTTATGAATTTTAGAACAACACTTATTACTCTGACAGCTATTCCAGTTTCATTTGCTATAACAGCAATATTTTTTAAGTACTTTGAAATGGAAATCAATACAATGACGTTAGGAGGCCTGGCCATCGCAATTGGTTTATTGGTTGATGATGCAATTGTGGATGTGGAAAATGTTTATAGACGGTTAAAAGAAAATAATCAAAAAACTATGCCTGCAACGATGTTAAGAGTCGTTTATGATGCTAGCAAGGAAGTTCGTAGCTCAATTGTCTTTGCTACCATAATTGTTGTGTTAACATTTATACCTTTGTTTTTTATGGGGGGGTTAGGGGGACGATTTTTCACACCATTAGGTGTTTCATTTATAGTCTCTTTATTTGCTTCAATGATTGTATCGTTAACGTTAACTCCTGTTTTATGTTCATATTTATTACCGGGTATAAAAAATCTTCATTCAGATTCGGAAACGAAGTTTGTTAATTTAATTAAAAAATTTGATAAAAGAATTGTTGCAGTCGTCATAGATAGACCAAGTTTCGTTATTATTCCTTCCTTACTAATGTTAATCATTTCATTGCTGCTCGTACCTGGGATGAACAAAGAGTTCTTACCCAAGTTTAATGAAGGGACGGCCATGATTTCAGTTACACTTCCTCCTGGTGTTTCCTTGGAGTATTCTTCAGAACTTGGAAAAAAGGCAGAAGATTTTATTAAAAGTATAGATGAGGTCAAGCATGTTAGTCGTAGAACTGGAAGGGCGGAACTTGATGAGCATGCTGAAGGAGTTAATGTCAGTGAACTTGATGTTGATTTTTTCCATGGAAAGGGGCGAGATAGAGCGATTGTTCTAAATGAAATCAGAGAAAGGTTACTTGCAATATTACCTGGTGCCAACATTAATTTGGGGCAACCAATATCTCATCGGCTGGATCATATGTTATCAGGTGTTAATGCTGAAATTGCTTTGAAAATTTTTGGACCTGATAGGAACCAATTAAAAATTTTAGCAAACTTAGTTTATCAAACGATAAATAAAGTAGATGGTCTTGTCGATGCACAAATAGAAACCCAGGTCGAAATCCCTCAAATTAAGACTTACTTTATACGAGAAGATGCACAAAAATATAATATAAATATTGGTAAGATTGCTGATCAAATGGAAACAGCACTACAAGGTGAAAATGTAGCGCAAGTCATTGAAGGACAAAAAGTTACCAATGTATTTGTCAGGTTAAGTGATACTTCAAGGTCGAGCATTGAAAAAATTCAAAACATTATCGTTAAGGTCATGCCCAGTGGTGAGAAAGTAACTTTAGCCAAGATTGCTGATGTGTATGAAGCATCTGGCCCTAATATGATTAATCGAGAAAATATGCAAAGGCGGATTGTTGTTCAGGCGAATGTAAATGATCGAGGACTAGATAAAGTTATCACTGATATAAAAAAGAATATTGAAAATAATGTAAAATTCCCTGAAGGATATTATATTACATACGGAGGACAATTTGAGAGTCAACAAAAAGCTTCTCGTATTATGATTGTCTTTGGTATTCTCTCAATTCTAGCAGTTTTTCTCTTACTTTACAGTCACTTTAAATCGGCCCTGTTAAGTCTCATGATAATGATGGGAATTCCACTTGCCGTTATTGGTAGTGTGTTTGCCATTTATATTTCTGATAATACGATTTCTATTGCCTCTATCGTGGCGTTTGTCGCTTTATGTGGAATTGCATCTCGTAATGGAATCTTAATGATTTCACATTACCTGCACTTAATGGTTCACGAGGATGAAGTCTTTTCAAAAGAAATGGTTATGCGAGGAACCTTAGAAAGATTAGTTCCAGTCCTTATGACTGCTCTGGCCGCTATTCTTGGTTTGGTACCTCTTTTATTGGCACACGGAGATCCAGGAAAAGAAATTCTTTATCCAGTCGCAACTGTGATTGTTGGTGGTTTGTTTAGCTCTACATTATTGGATATGTGGGTGACTCCAGCAGTATTTTATAAGTTTGGTAAAAAAGCAGCACTTCATCATATAAAACAAATCAATAAACAAAAGGACACATTATGAAAATTATTATTATTGCTTCGCTATTATTCAGTATTAACAGCTTTGGGCATGGGGACCATACTGTACCTGGGTCTATTCCTGCTGCTCCCCATGGAGGTGTTGTAAGGGAAGCAGTTCATCAACATGCAGGTTCTCTTAAGCATGATCATGGACATGCGGCCAAAAAAGAGATTTTTTATGAAGGTGTTTTAAAAAAGAATATATTGAATATCTATCTTTTAGAGTTAGATTCCAAATCATATAAGTCATTTGTTCAGCAAAAACCGACTGAAGTAAAAAGTGTGACAGCGTTTGATCCAAGAAAAAAGAAAAACTACACATTAGATGTGAAATTAAGCGAGGGGAAATTATCAGCAGATTTTTCTAAAATCAAAGGTCGTC
>JABJPQ010000291.1 GCA_018663815.1 Halobacteriovoraceae bacterium
AAATCTTGAAGGCTTTTTTAAAGTTTCCATGATACTTAATAGCTATGCGACTTCCGACACCCCCCTTTGCAATATAGAAATATAAACCATAGCCAATCTCTTTGTCTGCCAAATAGGTCATGCTTTTTTCTGTGCAAGATACCATGTTTAAGTTTAAACTTTCTGCAACCTTTGCAAAGTATGTTCTTTGCTCTGGGTTTCTTACATCAAAGTTTTCATTATCGAGAACATCCTCTTCAGTGTCTGTGTCACGAGGACTAATCTGTTCCACCTTTTTGAAAAATGTCTTCAAATAATCATTATGATACATCTAAAATCTCTCTCCTTATTTTTTACTACGAACGCTTTACTGACCTGTTTTTTTCTTTATCTTTTAACTCTTGCTTCCTGTTCTTAGATAAGTTGTTTTTTATTATGTATTCTTGCCCCTCGTTAAACAGGACAAATTCTCCTCTTGTCAGACCTATCATATTTGTTTTTGGTTTTATTCCGAGTGACTGCTCATAGAGTGCGACTGATGGGTCGTTGATTATTTTATAGTTCAACAACGATAGGTCTAACTTGCTTGACCTATTCAACTTTTGCGTGATTATTATAAATTTTAAATTGCTTGAGCGATTCAATGTTAAATTTGTCGAAACTTTATCAAGTAAGTTTTTATCCATTTTCTCTGCAATGGTTATAAAGGTTAGAATCTCATCGATTACAATTATCGTTTCTTCTTTTATATTTTTATAGTTATCTATAAAGGCATTTATGTCTCTTATAGCCTGCTCACTGAAATGCTGACCATTTGGAAAATCCTCGGAGCCTTTCGGGGAGTAGACTAGTGTATTCCTCCCGTCCGTTAAGGCTTTTACGAGTTCAGATTTCCCAACACCACTTATGGCGCTCACTAGTACTCCATTCCAATGCTGCAAGTCGTTCAAACTGAATTCTTCAATCCTTCCTGTCTGAATATTTTGTTTAAAAACTCCTGCCTTTTTGGGAATAGGTTTCATCTTTTCTAAAATAATTTTCTGATTTTTCCTTCTTAGTAGAAATCGTGAACCTATTTCTTGTTCAAGTATTCTTGGCAGCTTTAAAATATGGTCTGTGTCCACTTTTTTATAATGAGTTATCATAATGGATCTTGGGAATATCTTAATCTTTGTTTCGTCTTTCAAGAGACCGTTATCCTTCAAAACCTCCCTGACTAAATTACGTGTTCCTCTTGTTGCTAGTTTATAGACTAAATAGCCCCCAATGGGAGCCATTATAGTCATTATTATTTGTACTTGCTCGGGTGTAATTTCCATTACTTCTCTATGCCCATTATTGTGTAATATTTATTGCCCTGCCATTGGGTTTCTTTTACTTTCACAAATAGGACTTTTCCATTTACAAATAATTCTTCTGGCTTCTTTACATCTTCATGCACCTTTAGCTCTTCAAAGGCTTGGTGAACTCTTTTCAGCTTTTTACTTGTTGCTTCCATGAAGCAGCACAAATAGCCCGTCTTACTTACCTTTCCAGTGTCCTTGTCGGTGTACTCCGTTGTCCCGTACTCATCTACTGTAATCTTTTTTAAAAATAAATCTCTCATTGTTCCTCCTTTTGGTTGTTTGAGTTATTATTTACTCGCTCTTTTTCAAGAGCTTGTTCGAATTCTTCTTTAAGGTTTGGGTATGTGTGAAAGTACTCATATACAAATAGTGGGCTTTCATATTCCAGAAGTACTTTCTCCCCCGCACTTAACCATAAGTAAGCCAGTTCATTCTCCCTGAAGTGATAATTTTTTAGCCATTCAATTCTAGTCATCTTTCTTTCTCCTTTTAATAAGTTGTGAACCTATAAATCTATATATGGAGAATATTCAGGAAAATAATTTGCAAGAATGCATTTTTTTATTAGTTTTCTTTAATTCCACCTCAAAACCCCTTTATTTTGCTGTTTTAAATTATTCAAAACAAAATTCAAGAGACTTTTCTACGAACTCTGCTCGTTGATTTTTGTTTTTAGTCACAATTTTTTTATAAACCATCAAAGGAGATTTTCATGAGAAGAAGACAAAACGAACAAAACATTACCTTTTTAGACAAAGATTCTTACCGTGTCTTTCCAAGCAAGAGTGGTGAGTACCTTCTGATTTTGCTACCGAAAACAGGAGAAATGATTAGCATTCACCTAATCACACTAAACAAGCTAATGGGATATTCGCTAATGAAGCAATCTAAAAACAAAAGGGCTGCCTAACAGGTAGTCCTTTAAAGGGGGAATGAATGAATTTGCAACTTTTATACATTAGAGATTTTAAGCAAAAACGACTTGAGCTTTTTAATAAATATTCTCACTGTACTGATATAGCGAGAAATGAACTTTTAACATTCTTAACTATTAAAGCAAGGCGTGGAAATACTACAAACTGTATTAAAACAGCAAACTTTTACATCTCTCATCTAAGAGAACAAAGGATTATCTAATGGAAAGTTTATTGGTTTGGTTTTTTATATTTTATTTCTTTTCTTCAAGGAGCATTGGCAATGATTTTATTTCGTTTATTAAGTTTATTTTTAAGTCGCTTGGTAACATTTTTCTTTCATTTTTTCATTTCTTGCATGATTCTCTCAAGTCTAGGTTTGTTAAACGAAAAAGAGCTTTACCCTACAGTAAAAAAGCAAGCTCTAAAAATAATCAAAGTAACAAGAAACAATCTTTAAGACCTCATAGTGAGATTTCAGTCTCACTCTCAAGAGAAAATTACTGCCCAGTCAATGAGTTTCATATGAAACTAGACAGCCCTGTTCAGCAAGCCGTGTGGCGCTACTATGTTGATACGAACATGTCTAAAGAGATTCAGTCTCACGTTGTTATCTCTCTTGATAGAACAGCTAAAGAGCCTAAAAAATGGGACATTACCGAAGATTGCCTTGCGATGAATATCCCACTTGTCTGGAGAATTATCCAATATGAACAGCAGAAGCTGAGTATGAAGGGCATGATTCCTTTTGTGCTTAGCCTCTATGGAATCTCTAGTAAAAAGCCTGCATAATGCGGGTTACTTATTTTCAATTAAAGTCATATTTACTTTAATTATTCAATTTTGAGTTTTTTGATATAGTTTAATGATTCCGGCCAATTGGGCCACAGGGTTTGTGGTTAATTAATGCATTTAAGTCTTTTTTACTTTTTTTGATTTTTCTTATACTCAGCATAAGTTTTCAAGTTTTTATATGGCTGCTCCTTGTGTCCCTCTTTCTTTGCCATGTCTGTCGTAAGGTAGTTTGTCCAGTAATCATCAAATACATGTTCACCAAGGACTGAGAAGGGACCTTTTCCGTTTACAAGATCTTCTATCAAAGTTATCCCACCAATATTCTTAGTGTTACCACTTCCAGGTCTATCTATTGCTATTTTAAATTTTTCAGCCAGAAAGAACTCTGAGTCTGTTACTACAGATTTAATCTTACTCAAATCATCGATACTGTACGAGGTTGTTTCATCAATATCTTCGTCTGAGCGTGTGTAAATCAAGCCCAAAACATAGTGTCCCGCATAGTCTTTATATGGATATGGGATATTCTTAGTGCTTTCTCTATTTCGAAAGTATCCAGTAAATGCTCCTAAGGTCATACCATTTACAGATCTTGAATTCTTCCTGTAAGTACTCTTTATATCAACGGCAAATAGATTACCACTTTCATCCTTAAATGTTATATCTGGATAGTGATTTTGATGTGCAGTTAGGATTAATTGTAAATTGTTATCATTGGCAAATTTTGTTATTTCCGGAAATATCAATAACTCCATAATCTTAGAAACAACCTTTGTGTCAGCGGATACCGTATAAATCCTTTTAGATGTATCGATAAATCCTTTAATCACCCACTCACCGTCTTTGGTTGATACTGCTTTTTTAAGACTCCCAACACAGACTCTAAATTTCTTTTCAAAATTTTCTTTTATTTGTTTTACCATTATAATGCCTTTGATTACATTCTAACGGATTTAATACATTAATGAGGATTGGAATTTTTTGCCTTGCTCTTAAAAGTCGAAGTCATCAAGAGAGTCATCTGAGTAGTCATCATAAAAGTCAGCATCAAGAATTGCATCTTCAGCGTGTGACTTTTTAGCACCTGCTTTGCTTTTTTTCTTTGTTGACCTTTTTGCTCCTGCCTTCGTGGGGATTACTGTATCTACAATAATTTTATCTTTATTGAATTCCACATAGAAAAAGCCTGACATACTAAAAACGAGAGAGTTTATTAAAGCTTGTTTCGAGCTAGTTGTCTCCCACCTAAATAACTCTTCGTCCTCAAGTTGAGTAAGTTTCTCGGTGAGTTCAAACCAAACCTTAACATAACGGCTATTTTTGTAATACTCAGGGATATTTTCTGTCTCAGGACGGCTACGGAATGCTTTTTTTACTTTTGCTTTATGTGCAATATATTTTTTAGTTTCATAAGACCTTCTAACTAAGATTACATAGTAATCCTTCTCACCCTTATTAATTTCGTCTACTACTTTTTGTCCTGCTGGTTGACCAAATTTACCTAAAAACACCTCACCTTTTGAGTCAAAAAGGTCATTGTGTTCCTTTATGGTGTCCACTACCTTACCGTTTATCTCGTTGGAATACCTAATGGCGATTCCTTTAATTTTGCTCTCTTTCATTCATTATTCCGCTATTATTAGAATCTCTTTAGTGTTCTTCTTTTGAGTTGATAACACGTATTTATAGTCAGCTAAATCCACAAGTCTTACTGAGCTGTATCGTTTTTCTAGCATTCCGATTAAAGTCTCAGGAGAGGGATATCCATCATCTCGATAAGAAATTACAAGCTTTGAGTCTTCGAAGTGCTCAAACAGAGCTTCAAATGCTTCGCTGATGTTTTCCTGTTCGTACCAAAGCTTTTTTGCGCTGTATACTGGCTTGTGTTTGAATTCCTCAGACACCATATTAGGTATTTCGTCATAGTTAATTAGCGCGTCTAAGAAATGATAAAAGTTAAAGTAGTTTGACTCTTGAGTTCCTTTGCCTTTCGCGTATGGCGTATCAATATAGATCAAGTCAAAATTATTTTTTATTTTAAAAGCGTCTTTGTTCGAAAATTTAACTTTGTACTTTCTCTCGCTGACTCTACATTTTTTAAGTTCCTTAAAGAACTTTAACATGTGTTCAATAATAGGTTTATCCCAAGTTGTTTTGTTACCAAAAGATCTTGTTACTTCTTTGGTTCTCATATGGAGATTTGCACGGTGGAATAGATTATAGGGACGCTTTGACAGTAAGGACTGAAACAGTAAATAATATGCCTCACTTTGAAGAATCTCGTCATCAATGTCCATTACATTTTGGCAGAACATATCAATTTCTTCGTTTTCTGAATCTAAATAATAGATCCCCTTATATATATCCTGTATTGTCGTTTTATATTTTTTATTTGCTTTCTTTTTAAATAGACTTGCAATTAGATCTTCATCAATCTTCACATCACCAGAAGAGTAAAGAGCTTTAGCCATAACTTGGTTACTTGGCATTATATCGTTAAATTGAGCCTTCTTACCCATTCGACTCAATAAGTGAGTGATTGAACCAGTCCCACCAAATGCATCAAGACAGGTGGTGAACTCCAGCTCTTCAAGGTATGGTGCTATGTCGTTAATAAGCTTTCTCTTGCTTCCTTGAAATCTAGTCGTTGGCATAGATTTTAAAATTTCTGCTGAATTAATCCCGTTTTCTAGTATCTCTATTTGCATGTCTCTCCTCATAGTGTCTTTGCCTGAATATCATACTCAACCATTCCAGAAATGTATAATTTCAAGTTCTTAAATGTTTGCTTTATTTCAATAATGAAGTGATTATCGCGATATAACACACGACACAATAAGCAGATCGTAAACGTTTTTTAGTTATGCGGCTTTTTTGGGCTTGTATACCCCATCTTCCAAAGGGCGAAAATCTCTGAGGTATTGCTGACTTGTCCTCAAATCTTTATGACCAGCTGCCAACGATATTTCAGCAAGAGATATTCCCAAAAGAGACATATCTCTAAACAGGTTACTAATGTAGGTGTTCCTCAGATTGTGCAAAGTAAAATTTAACTTCATTGAATCCATTAAGCATGACCATGACTTAGTAATATCATTTGGATTTTTATTTGGCGCCGTCTCTATCCAATTACTAACATCATCCAGACAGTATTCCTTCATCAAGTTCTTTTTCATTCTAGAAGAACTTATCAATCCTGTGGTGTAATAATGAGGAATCTTCTTCTCTTCAAGACCCCATTTTAATTCAGCGGTTCGACTTACAGCAACCCTCTGCTTAGTTACTTCTAAGTGTCCATTTTTAATATCAGAAGCTCTTAGCACACCTAGCGTTTCAGCCCGTCTTAACCCATAGTAATAAGCCAG
>JABJPQ010000715.1 GCA_018663815.1 Halobacteriovoraceae bacterium
CTGTAAACATTGCCAACTTAAAGAGACGCAAGCAAGTTCTCCCAGGACAAATTAAAAAATCTAAAGCAAACTTAAAAACAAAGAATGTTTTAATTGCAACTAAAAAAATTGAAGTTGCAAACGCTGAATTAAAGGTGATCGAAACAAGAGCAAGTCTTGATTCAGCAGCAACTGAAGTAGCAAATCTTCAAGAAAGACAAAGAAAAGTCCAAAAAAGACTTGCTAGAGAGTCTGTTCGATATGAACAATTGATTATGACTGCGGATAACAACAATAACGTGATCATAGAAGTTGATAGAGAATTGAAAAATACAAATCATTCGTTACGAGTTGTTGAAAATGAAATCAATACAATTGATATCCAAATTCCACAAATAAACAATCGCACACTTAATAATATTGCTCAGATGAAAGAGCATGATGCTAACTTGGTAATTGCTCAATCCACTATTGCAACTAAAAATGCTGAGATTGACGTTTTATCATCACAACAAAGAACGGCCATAATAGCCAGAGATAGAAAATATGAAGAATACCTATCTCGATATAATTATTTTAATCAAAAATTATCAGAAGCAAAGTCAATTGGTATTAACCAAACTGATGTTGCAGTTGCTATTGCCACGACAGACAGTAATACTTATGTTGACGCACGCTCATTAGAACTTGGTGAGATGATGGGAACAAAGCTAGCGATAGCTCAGTCTAACCTTTGGGCATCTGTTAGGGCCGAAATAACGGGTTACCAAGACGGATATGTTATGGGAAATAACTCTAAAGAAGAACGATCCAGAGGCCATGAACAAGGATCTGCAGCAGGAAGACAAAATGCTAAAAACTACGCTATCCGGGTACTTAAGCCTCAATTTTTTAACTCTATATTTGCTCAACAAATTAATGCACAAAAGATAAAGATTCTTACGTTAAACGCTAAACAACTCGAAAAAAATGATTTATTTCATAAAAGTACTTTTAGTTTAAAAAATGTCTTATCAGGTGTTATGCCTGTAACTGGCCAAGAGTTAGCAGATTCTAATGATATTTTAACAACTCTAGATTCAAGCATTGCAACTTTCAAAACAAACTTAAACCAAACAATGCTTTTAAATCGTGAAAATGAAGATGCACAAAATACGTATCAATCCCCCACGCTTATTCCTTATCAAGAATTTAGTTGTCAAGAGGTGTACAAAGAAATTCAAGTCTTTATTAATACCTGTGAAGACGCCTACGCAAATAGCTTTAAAGCAAAATACTTAGCTGAGTACAAGGCAAATTATTCATCACAGTACACTGAGCTTTATGTCAACACGACGGAAGATAAACGAAATGCAACCATTGAAAATCAGTACACGAGTGATTACAATAGCTTTTATCCTGTAGCGCAAGAGACTGGTATTGCTGATGGAGAAGCAGATATTTATGCTGAAACTTATCAACTAGCTAAAGATGAAGCCTATAGAATTGAGCTTCCACTAGCAACTGCAAGAGCAAAGACAACTGCTGATTCTGAAGTAAGTGAGTGGATTACAAATAACCCAACTCTTACAATTAAGAATTCAAAAATTGTTAGTGATGACCTTAAAGGTGGCTCAATCGCAACTTTAAGTGTTAAACTAAAAAACATTTCACCAAAAGATTTAACTGCTCCTGTAATGGTTACGGTTACGAGTGTTAATAATGCTAAAGTTGAGCAAAATACTTATTACTTAAAAGTGGCAAAAGGTAATACCTCTTTTGCCTATACGGATATAAAACTAGCCGTTAATACCCAAGTAGCATCGAACCAAACAGTCTCAATTACAGGTAAGATGAAATTCTCTGGTGGAAAGTATAACTCAGCTCGAGAAGAAAATTTTTCTGCCCAGGCCATTACATCTGTGAACCCAGCAATTTCAATTGATAAAAAATATGACTCATCCCCGCGAGTAGTATCCGGATTTAGAAGAAGAACTCTTATTCACAATATGGACCTAAATGTATCTCCTAAGGTTGAAGCACTAAGAGCAGGATATACTGTATCAATTGCAGCAGTAAATGGTTTTGAGAAAATGATTCAACTAAAAAAGACTAAAGTTACAACAGGAAGTCTAAGTATGGGTAAATCGAAACAAATTCGTTTTCAATATACCTTTCCAAGGTCTTCTGAAAATAAATTAGTTCAATTAAAAGTAAATTACGCTTACAAAAATAAGGTTATAAAGTCAGAAGTTATTGACCTTAGACCTCACTAAATTAAAAAAGCAGACAATTAAACAAAAGGGTCAGCTTAACTCTGGCCTTTTTGTTTAATAAAAAATACATTTTCTTTCATCTTTGTCACATTTCCGGCATGAACTCTAATCTCTTCACTTTTAATTGATAGTTCAGTGATTTTTTCAACTTCAAAATGGTCTGCAAAGTAATTTTCAACACATGCTTGTGAGGTAGAAAAAGGAGGTCCAATTTTGGGATTGTCGAATTCTAATGTAATTAAAAACAATGAGCTCTGGGGAAAGGTTTGCTTAATAAAAGCACAGTACTTACCTTGCTGACTTTTAGACAAGGCTATTAGCGAAGCCCGATCATAAATGTAGTCAACATTTTTAAAATCACTGCTCTTAAGCTTAAAAAGGTCACCACAAAATAGGCAAAACCCTCCACCTGAGTAAATGATAAAATCATCTCGCTTTTCGACCTTATAAGAGAGGTTATTGTCTTGAAAAAAATCCTTTACTGCAATTTCTGATAATTCCACCCCATATACCTGGTGACCAATTTCACGAAGAAAGAGCATATCTTTCGTTTTTCCACACAAAGGAACAAAAACAGCTCCCACTTCAGGACAGTACTTTTTCCAGTATTCAACGAGGAAAGGGTTGTATTGGTCTTGATGAAAACCAATTTTATTATCAACCCATTTTTGGAGCCAAAAGTCGGTGGCCATTAATTTCGAGTAGATCTAGCTAAAGTTAACATATGAGTAAAAAGAGTCTCACCTCTTTTCCATGCAATTTGAATTTTGTCACCAGCTCGGTAATACTTAAGTGCAAAGGCTAAATCATAGATATTTTTAATATCAACATCTCCAATCTGTACGAGAACATCACCAGGTTGAATTCCTGCATTAAGTGCTGGCGACCCTGCTGTAGCTCTAACACAAACAACACCTATGATATCATCTGATTGTCCAAATTCAGGGACACAGCCTAAGTGAGCACCGTAGCCTCTACTCGATCCTTGCCCATCATCTTGTGAGTACTTAGGATCAAAAGTGATTTTATTTTCAGCATCAATTTTTTTAAGAATATCTTGAGAGTAAACAAGTAGCTTATCTAGTTGAGGATAATTAATTTTTTCTGCTGTATCACTACTTTTATGATAATCCTCATGAGCTCCAGTAGTAAAAAATAAGGCTGGAATTTTCTTTCTAATAAAGGAAGCGTGGTCCGAGGATCCCACCGATTGTTTTTTATGCACAACACTCATTTGAGGTTGCAAAGACGTTAGTACACTTGACCATTCAAGTGCAGTTCCAACACCTTGAACTCCAAGGTCTTTATCAAAGCGTCCAACCATATCAAAATTTAGCATTCCTACTAATTTTCCATAAGTTGGCTCGTATCTTGACCAAGTATCAACAAAGTAAGTCGCTCCTAACAGTCCCATTTCTTCAGCATTAAACAAAACAAAAACGTGAGTCCGCTTTAGACTTTTTTTACTTAGTTTTTCAGCTAACTTTAAGACCAATGCTGTACCAGAAGCATTATCATCAGCACCGTTATGAATTTTTTTAACTCGAGATGGCTCCATCGAAGACTCTCCCCCGTAACCTAAATGGTCCATATGGGCGCCCAAAACAACGACTTCATCTTTAAATTTAGGATCTGTTCCTTTAATCACACCGACAATATTAGATATACGGCCCGTATTTTTTTTCAAATGAACTGACATGCTTCCTTTGCTCTTTAGCATAAAGCTCATCGGTTGTTGGGATTTGGCAATTGTTTGTTGTATTTTCAACGTGGTAAGAGAGTTTTTAAGCTTCGTATTTATAAAATGATTTGTGGCCCTTCCGGCCAATATTGAGAAACGATTTCCACTTCCTTCTGAGGTATTAAAGTAAGGTGTTTCTTCATTAGGATAGTTTTCTAAACTAAGCGGATCATTAACTAAAATGATTCCTTTGGCTCCATGAGAAATTGCGTTTTTTAATTTAAAAAAAACGGAGCGATAGTTTATATAATCTTTATCTCGAAAAACTGACTTTGCGTTTCCAACACCTGGATCTCCTGTAAGGACTATAACAATCTTATCTTTAACATCAATATTTTGATAATCATCATACTTAAGCTTTGGATCGTTCAAAGGAATAGTAATACCAAAACCAACAAATGCGATTTCACTGTCTTTGATATCACCACTTAAGGAGTAAGCAATAGGCTCAAATAAATTCTCCGGACCATCTAACAAGAACTCATTGGCTCCGTTTTTACTCATATCAGTAAAAATTGTAAATTCTTGTAAGTATGAATTCGATAAAGGTTCAATTCCATATGTTTTTAGCTTTTCTGCAATATAATTAGTGGCCATAACATTACCAATTTTACCCGCCTTACGCCCCTCAAGTTTATCGGATGCCAAATAATGAATCATGTCTTCAAAAGATTGAGCATAAGAATAATTAGAAAATAAAACGAGGCTTACCAATAAAAATCTGATCATGTACTTTTTCTCCTAAATAGTATATCTGTAATAAAACCAACCTAACTAAAGAGAACTTATGTTTAGCGAAGAGCTTTTTCACCCTGCAGTATCACATTTTCCAATTAGTCTATTAACACTAGTCTTTTTTACCAAATTAGCACAATTCATTGTCACCAAAAAGTATAAAGAATTAGCTGTTAGTTTAAATATTATTTCAAAATTTTTACTTACGCTAGGAGCTATATTTTTAATACCAACTATTTTTCTCGGTGATATGGCATTTGATATTGTTAAAAATGATATATGCAATATTGTTATGGGCTACCAACACGAAGAGCTTTCACATTACACGCTCATCATTTTTATTTTTGCACTTAC
>JABJPQ010000579.1 GCA_018663815.1 Halobacteriovoraceae bacterium
CCTGGTCCATCAAAACTAAGGCCCATATAGATAGCTGGGGTTTCACCTTGCTGAGGATCTAAAACAAGGTTCGTCCCTACTTCTTTTCGATTTGAATACATAAAATATTTTGTTTGCTGGGCTTTTGAAGTTAAGTTTATTTTGGCTATAAAAGCAAGTGCCGAGTTAGAGATACTTGCCCCTGTTGGGTTTTGGGTCCAGGCCGTAGCACCAGTAATATATAAATCTCCAGTACTCTCATCAATAACCGAAGCTTCAGATATAGTGGCCATAGTGCCATTATTGTTAAAAACCTCCAGAGGAATTTCGCTCTCCATAAGACCTGTTTTCAAATTCACTACAATGGCCCGAGAGGAATAAATGGAGCTACTACTAGTAGCTTTCTTACGTCGAGTATGAGTGATAACCACTTTATTTCCCCATATATTTGGAGCTGTGAAAGTACTGCCCGACCAATCTGTTGCAGAAATAGCATTTTTAAAGATAGTTTCACCCATTGGTCCTAACTTCATCACAACTATGAGAGGGACTCCATTTTCCAAAAAGTCAATCGATGAGTGTTGTTTTTGTAAAAACGAAAAATCAATATCTAATTCATCTGCGTAATCGGCTGCGATAGTAGCAGTTAAGAGGAAGTTTCCATCTTCTAATAACAAGAGATCCTTTCTTCTAACTTTAGCATATCGATTAAAAGCAAATAACTCAGTTCCTCCTGTTAAAACAATATTAGGAGCTTCGATCTTTCCTAGATTTTTTAAAATCTGTTTTTTAAAGCTAAAGCTTAAGTTATTCTCATTATCTAGATTGTAGCCATATAGGTTTCCAGAGCTCCTACTATTAGTATTTATATACATATATATTTGGCCTGTTTTGCTAACTTGAATTTGCCCTTCTCTCCTAAAATTAACCCCTGAAAAGGGCATAGAATGGAACCAAATATGCCTTAATTCAGCAGATTCATCCCAATCGATATCATCATGACAAGAATTATTTGGACTTTCTGTACAATCATCACTTTGTTTTTGAGGATCGATTAAATAAGAATTATAAAGCTCCTTTCCTGCAAGATTAAAAATACTTAATTGAGCTTTTCTTTTAGATGAATGCCAAAGAGCATATATTTTATTGTTTTGAACAGTAAAATCCATCACACTTTCATTTTTAATTATCGCAATACTTGTTTTTTTCTTAGTATCCCAAATATTTAGATCTCTATAAGCCATGAGTTTTGCATCATAAAGAGCAGTGCCATTAGGTGATAAATTTGAAATAGTTTTGGTGAGAAATACAAACTTATCATTGTTTTTTTTCATTTTTATAATCTCATTATAAAAAGGATGGCTTGTATCTTTAACCATATTTTTTGTATCGCAATCAAAGAATAAAGGTTGATCGCTAGAGTTAGACCATGAAGAACATTTCAATGCTTTTGTTTTTGTTACAATTTCAGATTGATTTGGAGTATTAGCACCCTCACCACCTTGTTGTTGAGGTAAAGCAATATTTCCTTTGTCTGTGCAAGACATTGTAAAAGTTATTATAACTAATAGCTTAAAAATCTTCATATAAACTCCTAAGACCTATCCCTACTGGTCAGACCATCGAAGTATAATTTATTCTAAGCTTGCGCACAACGCAACATGTAATTCCTACACTTTACTAACTTGGTATGTGACTGTGAAGTTGTCGCTTGATTAAGCTTTCTCTATGCTGCCTCCACCATGACAGATTGTCTATTTTTTATAGTTCTACTCAATACATCCAAAGAGCACAAAATCATGTTTTGAGGGTGTGATGATCCATTTCCTCTTGTAACTTATTTATTCTTGTTTGACACACACGGCGAAAATACTTTAACGTAAATACAAGTACATGAGAAAAAGACTCAAGTTGTTAACTTAAATATTTCATTTTTGTCCCACACGTTAAGAAGACACACAGAATTCTTTTATTCCCTTAGATTATTTTTCATCGTTTTATTATAGTTTCAATTGATAAAATATTCTCGCTGGAAGCCTTTTAATAACAAACATAATTAAGAACCAAAATTTGGGGGCGTATACAACATCTTTTTTATTTTGAATACTATCAATAATTATTAGCGCAATCTCCCTCGGTTTTACGAATAATAAATTTTTTTCCATATGTGCGGTCATTGGTGTGTCTACTAAACCAGGACGAATATCCAACACGGAAATATTTTTATTATAAAGACGAGCCCTTAAGCCCTTTAGGAAAACCTGTAGAGCCGACTTAAAAGAAGCATATAAGTAAATACTTTGTCGAGGACGATCTCCTGCGACAGATGTAATAACTGCAATAGATCCACTGTTTTGATTTTCAAAGAAAGGAGTAAACGACACGAGGATTGATACATGGCTAGCATAGTTTGCAACTAAGTTGTTTTGAAGTAGATTAACATTATTCTCAACATGTATTTGTTTTTGGAGCTCTCCTTGCGCAAGCAACAAAATATCTAAGCGACTAATTTTACTTATTATGAGATTGATTATGTCTTGGTAATAGTCAAATTCAAGAAAATTCAGTTCAAAAATTTCAACCTCTAAAGCACCTCTGGCCATCAAGTCAGCTTTTAACATTCTTAACTTGTCAAAGTTTCGAGCAACTAAAAATAAACGACATTTTTGATCAGCATACACACGGGAAACCTCCTTTGCTATAGCAGAAGTAGCTCCAAAAATAACAATATTCATATTCACCTCCTTACACGTCTCCAC
>JABJPQ010000614.1 GCA_018663815.1 Halobacteriovoraceae bacterium
AAGGTGTAATTGATGCCACAACTCCTAAGGCTTCTCTGCGATACTCGCAGTGGACACCTCGACTAACTTCCATCTTTCCACCCAAGTCTGCATTTTGTAAGCTTAACGCATATTCTAAGACCTCTACTCCTTTCATTAATCCTGCACGAGCTTCAGCAATAGTTTTGCCACTCTCGAGTGCAACAATTTCAGAAATAGTATTTTGATCTTGCAATAAAATATCACGAAAATTAAAAAGAATTTGAGTTCTGTTTTTTAGTGAAGTTAAGCCCCATTTTTTTTGAGCCAACTTAGCAGCGCTTACTGCTGTATCGACATCAATTGCAGTAGAAAGATGAGTGACACCACAAGTTTTTCCCGTATAGGGACTGATGACATCAAGTTTAGCACCACTTGCTGGTACCCACTCTCCTGCAATAAAATTATTGACCTCAAGTCCATCTGTCTTGATTGTAAATCCATCCATGATTAAATCCTTAAAACTTATTTAAGGATCTATTCTATAGTGAAAGATTAGCAGTTGAGAAGTTGCTACGCATAAACAAGAAAAGTACTATAGTAAAATGATTACTTACTTTTTTGTAAGTTAATGCCCCAGTCTTGATAGATTTTAGACTTGCGTAGGTAATCACTATACACACAACTTCTTTTTGCAAATGGTTGGGTCAGGTATTTATAGTTAATAACGACAGACTCAGGACCACCTGGAACCATACTTGTAAGCTGCATACCATAGCAATAAGTCATCTTAACAGCATTTGGCCAGCGTGGAAGAGAGGCTAAAAGAAAACACATATGAGCACGATCATCTTTATAGGCTTCTGAAATTGTAGGATCATTATTATTTACCAAGTAATTGTTTGACCAAAACAAGCCATTGATATAACCACCAAAAACATTTCCAAAACTAATCATATTATTTAACACAATCGGCTTAGCTTTCTTAAGATCCATTTTTATTTTAGCATAATTATCGGTACCACTGATAAGTGATAAAACATCTAAAAACGAATCAGCTGCAAGTAATTGAGCAATATGATTTTGATTACTGCTTTGTGAATTTTTAATGTATTTATCAATCGAAACTCGGATGATCGTCTCTAGTCTATTTTTAAAAAAGAGAGAACCAAATTCTAATTGAGATTCTTGAAAAATAATTTCTAATGCTCTTCTAAGACGATCGCAATTAGCTGTCTCAATATTTTCTAATTGCGATATTGATTCAAGTGGACCTCGAACCTCTACAACTTCTATATTTGTTTCCATGCAAGATGGAGGCAAATCAAAATCCCCAATGATTGCTTTACTAATTTTATTTAATCTTGCAACTGTTGTATCGTAAAGATCGTCAAATGGAGTATCTAGGATATCATCAGGTTTATTTTCACTCACAAAAGAAATTATGTTTTTTAAAGCATCAGCTGGAGCATGCTTCCATACATTACTGGTGCGCTCTGAAAAAATCGAAATAATTTGTAATGGATCTGGTTGTAAAACAATATTAAGTTCCTGGGTGACCTTTTTTTGTGCCAACTCAACCCAAGAAGTGTACTGACTCATTAATAATTGAAAGTTGGGGTTATAACTACCTGCTGGTAGTATCGACTTAAAAGGATCGAAGTCTTCAAACAAGATTAAATTTCCGGCCGCATTTACCGGGATTTCAGATAGACCTAAAAGATAATAAGGAGCAAACTTCACAGTGTAAATATCAAAAAGTGGACCAACTGGACCCTTATCAGATTTACCTTTCTCCGTAATTTTATTGATAACGGATCTGATAATAGAATATTTATCAGCACTTGATGAAGCTGCATCATACAAAGGAGAATTTTCAGAAAAAAGACCTTCCCCATTAGATTTTGCGGCCCTAACCGAAGCGTCTCTATAATAGATTTTCTGTCTTCTACCAGCATCAGCAGTATTTGAAGCAGGTGCACCCGCTTTTACTTTTTCTAACCAGTGCAGAAAAACAGGTAAGTCCTTATCAAATATTTTTGAGATTACGGAAATTTCAGATTTTACAGAAGGATCTCTTGTCATTTTTTCTTCAAATTCAAGAAATTTTTCAGCATCTTTTATCTCACACCATCTATTTGATAAAGACTCCATTGCGCATTTAAAGCCTTCGAGAACAGTACTTCCATTGGCGATATTTTTAATATTTGTATTAAAGCCTCTGTTTCTAAAGTACTCAACAGTCGTGCCAATAAAATCAGTAACAGTGGCCAAACCTAACCCAAGCGCAGGGTTAATATAAGCTGCTGAAGCAGCAATAGATCCAGATAAGGAGGTGGCAGCTGCTAGCAGTGATGGATTATTATCTAAGCATAATTGATTTGAAACAACGGCATTAAATGCGCTCGAAGTAGAGTTAATAATTTGAGAGTAAAAGTTTTTTAACTCTCCACCATTATATTGAGAATTATAATCATCAACTCCAACATAACCAGCTTTATCAATTTGAATTGTTCGCAAAGATGCTTCGATCTGCGAAATAATGGTAGGGTCCGATACCGACGATAATTGCGACATTAATTCCATTTCTTGTGCTTCAAGTTTTGCAATTTCAATCTGCTCTGAGTAGTCCGAGTCAAGAGAAGAAAGTTTTCCTTCTAAGTTGGCTAATTTAGAAATTGCTCCCGAGACAGACTTACAATCATCATCATCCCGTAGACTTTCTAAAGTGCTAATTAAAGATCTTGCGTCAGAGAGAGCTAGCTTAGTCCAATTACCTTGCGAGCGGC
>JABJPQ010000113.1 GCA_018663815.1 Halobacteriovoraceae bacterium
AATAATAATTCTCAACTTACTAATTTAGACCTTTCGAATGTTAGCTTAAGGAAGAATAAATTCAATTTTCTCAAAAGCACTTTGTAATTTTTCAAATGTTCTACATCCACATTGCATACCAGAAACACTTGCAGCTAGTTCGCCTTTTATTGATAAATGTGAAGGCCCTAAAGTTTACGAAAACTCTTGGTTAGACTTCAATGTTGAAGGGGTTGCGGGAATCGCTGGCCCCCTTGAAATCTCTGCATACGGTAAAAAAAGATTAAACAGCTTTGATAAGTCACGCAACATCCCGCAACGAGGCGATAAGATGGGTTCTAAACTCGTCCTCAAACCCATCCCACTTTTACATTAAGCATCTTCGGATGAGTAAGATAGAAGAAGCCTAGGTCTAACCCACTTAGGCTTTTTACATGTCTTGCAAAAAAATCTTCGTTTAGTGATTTTAAGGTGGACCATCTTATCTCGAAGAGGTGTGTCTTTAATTATGACTTCTCTTTTATCGTAGCAAGTTTTAGATAATGTAGCACACTTTGGGCAACAGAAAATGAGCTTGTGTTTACTTTAGTGTATTAGTCTTGATTCGTTGTTTCCCACTCTGAACTGAGAAGAGCCAACAATCACAATATCAACTAGTTAGATGTGCATATCAATCTAAAAAATAATTGACTTCAGTTTGGTCCGGACTATAATGAAGTGTAGTTCGTTTTGGGATGTGGGTAGTATGGAAATAAAAAGAGAAATTAGCATCAAAATCAAAAAGTTTTTAAGTAAAAAAATGGTTCTAATAAGTGGCCCAAGACAAGTCGGAAAAACATTTTTAACAAGGAGTTTTCTGACAAATAATTATGTATATTTAAACTATGATGATGAAGATGATAGAAAAATTATTCAAGATAAATCATGGCCTAGAGATGTAGACCTTATTATTTTTGATGAACTTCATAAAAAAGATAAATGGAAGACATGGTTAAAGTCTATTTTTGATAAAGAAGGAATCAATCCTAATATTGTAGTCACTGGTTCTGCGAGAATGGAGGTCTTTAAGAAAGGAGGGGACTCTTTAGCTGGGAGACACTTCCATGTTAGATTACATCCATTAAGTATTAAAGAATACGGCAAAGGAGCCAAAAAAGAAATTATTCAAAAAATGATGATGCTTGGGTCTTTTCCCGAACCTCTCCTTTCTGATGATATGAAAGACTCAAAACTTTGGAGAAAAAGCCACCTCGAAAGGATAATTAAAGAAGACCTGTTGGATCTAGAAAGAGTCAATGAGTTAAAAAAAATAGAAGTTCTTGTACAATTATTGTCAGAAAGAGTTGGGAGTGCAATAAATTACGCATCTCTTGGTAGAGACTTGGAAGTGTCCTCTCACACAATTAAACACTGGCTTCAAATACTAGAAAATCTATATGTTATTTTCAAAGTAACTCCTCTCTCAAAAAATATTGCAAAATCGATTCTGAAAGCTCCTAAATATTATTTTTATGATACAGGCAGGGTTAGAGCTAATGATGGTGCCAAGCTTGAAAATATTGTTGCATGTCACCTACTTAAGAGGAATAACTATCTCGAAGACATAGAGGGTGAGAAACTAGACCTCTTCTACATTAGAGACAAGGAAAAAAGAGAAGTAGACTTTGCGATTGAAAGAAACTTTATGCTTGAAAAGTTAATTGAAGTTAAAATGTCCGATGATAATCTATCCAAGCCCCTAAAGTATTTTACGGACAAGTTGACCCCAAGAGAATCAACCCAAATAGTCTTTAATATAAAGCAGAACAAACAATATTATGAGATTAAAGTTAGAGACCTCACAACCTATTTGTATAATCTTGAAGCATAACAGATAAAATGCATAGGTAGTACTCTAAGAAACCTACAGGGATTAGCAGATGTCATCTGTGATTTCTCTGAGGATTCGAGAGGCTTAGTTAAATCCTTTGATGTTATAAAAGTTAGTTATTCTTTTTATTTATATATTTCCCTAAATATAAGTTCATTAGCTCAACCAAAGTATAAATAAAAAGCAACTGAAGAGATTAAAACTACTACCAAAAATATTTTTTTTCTTTTCTTGAGGTTTAATTTAATGATCTTGTATTCCTCAGGTAAATATCCAAATTTTTCTTCAAAGTTTTTATACATAAATACCATTCCACATTTCTTGCAAGATGAGTCCCTAAAACCAATTTTATTTGTACAGTGAAAGCACTTTATTTTAATGAAAAAAATAGCGGGAAGACCAATTATAAAATACACAACCACGGTTTCATTTAGGGGCAGGTCTACAAGGTCGTAGGTATAATAACCAATAAAAAAGAAGTCATTATTATAAAGTTTGTTTTTCTATCATAGTTTTTTTCGACTTTAGAAAATCATCCTCAGAGTATTTTGTATTTGGTGAATAATTCGTTCTTTTATTAAATTCTGTCTTTAATTTTTACCACTATAGAACTCCTACTTTTACTATTTATTAAATTTTATAAAGAATATACTATAGCTTTTGTGAAAGTGATAATAACTCTTCAGAAGGAATGTTTGTAACAAGCATATAAACGACCTTGTCTTTATTGAATGTATAAGATGAAAGGACTGGAGTCACAGTTAGCCTCCCCTTATTTTTTCCACCAATTGGAATTCCATATTTAAAATTTTCTGAAACCCCAATGGTGTCCTTAAAGAATGTAACGTAAAGAAAATAAGGTCCCTTTTTGTAAATGGTTGTAAAAACAGGTAATCCTCTATCGACCTGAATAGTCTTGATTTTTTCTAAAGCAAATACTCCCTTGGAAAGTATTGGAACTTTTAATTCTGACACTGACATGACCTCTTTATCAGAGACTCCCTTTTTTTTAAAATCCCAAGTTGATATAAAAGTACTTTTCGGAATATTGAGAATAAACTCATTATTTTTAATCTTCTTATTAAATTCAATTTTTTCAAAATAGTATTTATACTCAGAGCCGCCCACAAATTTCATGAATCCTCCAAGCGGAAATGAATATTTATCGTAAATATTGCTATGACCTAAAGTGTTGAATGTTTTTGTTTTAGACTTAGATTTATAGCTAATATTGATCGTAGGGAGTGATGCGACTTCAGAGGTATCTTCAATAGTATAATCAAATTTTTTCAATTGATATTTGTAGCTCTCTTCGATAATTTTATTTATTTCTTGTGTGCTAGAAACTTTAATACCTTTGTAAATAATGGCCCAGTTAAGCATAGGATAGTATAAAGAAAGTTTATCTTTATTAAAGTTTATACTTATTCCTTCATAAATTTTAGGTTGTACAACTTTTATTCGAAATTTTTCAGGAGCTTTATAGAAAATTTTTGTTTTTAATTCAGCCCCTTTTACAAAACCGCTTTCAACTAAGGTTCCTTGATAAGATTTAATTTTTGATAGATTTTTTTGGGTTCGAGTTATTAATGCATTATCGATACACCCCTGAAGGTTTAAAACTATTAATATTCCAAAGACAGCTTTAGCAATATCTTTTAGTGACTTAGCTTTAACGATACTCATAATGATTGATCTCCATTCATGAAATGCAACTTTAATAGGATTAAAAGTATTTATATCCTGTTTTAAACCATATTCAACCTCTTCAATTTCAGGCGAGAATGTTCCAAACATCCTGTCCCAAATGATAAAGACTCCACCAAAGTTCTTGTTAATATACTGGTTATTTCTTCCATGATGAACTCTATGATGAGAAGGCGTATTATAAATAAGTTCAAAAACTCCATAGGACTTGATAAGTCGAGTATGTTGGCAACCCTGATAAAATAAACTCATCAAGTGCATACTGATCACCATTATGGGATCAAAACCGATAAAGCACAAAGGTATCCAAAAAAGAAAAGACAAAAATGGAGTCCATGACTGCCTAAAACCCACTGAAAAATTAAACTCTTTAGATGAGTGGTGATTAACATGTGAAGCCCATAAAAATCTATATTTATGGCTCGCATAATGAAAAACATAAAAGCAAAAATCATCCAACACCAGAAGCAGTCCCCATTGCCACCAAAAGTGTAAACTTTGTGGGAGCATCCAATAAGATCCGAAATCAAACACAGCACTTTGATGTACAAAATAAAAAATACCATAGGTAATAGGCCCCCAAACAGAAAGGGCCGTTATATAACCTATATACATCGTAAAATTGGTGACAGTATCTTTAAGACTGTAAATTTTCTTTTTAAGTAAAATGGCCATTACTACTTCAACTACAATCAAACAAAGCAATATACTGAGCCCAACAAGGTAAAATGCCAATCCGGGATTTTCAGTTAAGAGTGTTTTTAAATCATTCATGTATTTTCCAAAATCAATTATTTAAATTGGCTCTCTTAAAACCTCTACATAAAGTATAATATAAACATGCAACCTGGCTACCTTCGGCTTCATAATCAAAACTCGGATGCAAATTCAATGCGATAGAGTATTTATGGCAACCACCCCATAATTGAAAACTTTACAAGATCACTCATTACCACCCGAAAAAACATAAATTTTTTGTTATATATAATAAAAATAATCACTGCTTTACTGATAAGCAATACTGGCTACTTGGAGTTCGTATGAAAAAACTACTTTTTGGATTAATTATATTTGGCCAGATTGGGCCTGCTTACTCTTTCGTATCAACTGAACAAACAATCCTTTGTGTTGATCAAGAGAGCACTGAAGTTCTAAATATATATTATGATCAATGTGTAAGTCCTTATGGTCCTCAGAAACTTTTAGTTGAAGGAGAGCAAATGAATGGATATAGGATGGTAGATTTTCGCCAAATGTATAATGATTCACCCGATTCCAAAATCTTTGATTTTACACTCCCTGAGGAAAGTTCAGATACATTTCCAATGGATATTACATTAGAGTCAAAAAAAATAACGCTAAACTGTACATATAATTCAAACTGGCATTTTTGTGACTAACTCAATAAGTACATCCACTAATACGTAAACCAACCCTGAAGCGCTAAATGACTTCCCATTTGACAAGCTAACTACACTATTCATCCCATCAACTTCTTCCTACTATTAACTTTTAAACTTACTTCTCAATCTAGATAGGTAAAAAGACGATTAGTTTTGAGATGTATAAGTTAGTAGTTCTCTTTTTTCAGCTCTTTATTTCTTCCTTTCTCTGGGCTGATTCCCCAATATTACAAGAAAAACTAAAAGAATTGAGTAATAAAGAACTTTTTGAATTATCTAAAAATGGAACCCTGGGAAAGATTGCCAATGAAACACCAAATGGAGAACAACTTAATCTTAAAATTTTTAGAGAAGAGCCTTTTGACTTAGTGACGAATCAAAGCTATCCAAGTCCAAGCTTACCAAAAATATATCTTCACCTAAAAGCAGTATCCCCTGAATGGGTGATTGACAAAGATATTCAAACTCTTTTCAAACAATTTAAAGACAATTTACTCCAGCTTGGAGCCGATACTATAATTGAGGAATCTTCAAAAATATTATCTCAAAGAAAAGCGAATAAGGAATTTGGAGGCTTATATTATGGTTTCCAATTTACTCCAGAAGATAGAGATGATCGCTTTTACATTGAAGTAGATATCAAAACAGAAGAATTAATCTCAAATATTATGAAAGCAGAAAATAATATTGATCTAGACGAGCTCACAACAAATGAAAAAATGATAATTGAAAAGGGCAAACTCTCTTCTGAGGAGATGCTAGAACTTAAAAAATTAAAACTCGCGTCTCAAGTATTTTCTTCCAATTCACCTTTTAAAAATACTCCAGGAGGATGGGCCAACAACAAGAAAAATCCTAGAAATCATGTAAACACTACTCCAGGAGGATTGAGTAGCAACAAGAAAAACCCTAAAAATCATGTAAACAAAACAAGTTGTCCATTTACGGCTTACTGTGGAGAGCATAGTAGAACCAGCTTAGAGTTTTTAAAACAGCTGGAAAACAGGGGATATTTAAAGCACTTTTTAGTGGGAAACCAAATCGTAAGAGATCATATTATTAATAATCATGCAGGCGTTACGATTAAAAATAAAAGAACAGGAGAGATATTTGTGCTAGATTCCTGGGCAGTTAAAGGAGGACAACCTATTAAAATCATCCCATTATCAAAATGGGCGCTTTGGATTATGAAGGGAAAAAGCGAGATTCAAAATACCTGTTTAACAAGCATTCTGAATCGGTTGAGTTCTCCTGGAAATAAAAAATGAATGAATACAACAACACGAATGTTATGGGTCGATATCAGCTTACATCTGAAGCCATACAAAGGGACCTCAATAGTAGGTATTATTTCGTTCGTTATTAAGTCACTCATCAATTTGACTATACATTACTTACACGATGTTAAATAGGATCATTTAGATAGAATAAGGGCTACTTCTGGCTTCACCAGGAGGATCGGCCTTAAAAAAGGTTTCTCCTTTTTCTGTTGCGTGTACTCCCAAACTAACAATAATCAATGGTCGACTCTCTTCCCTTTAATAGGGACCTTCAATCTTTAACTTCCCTGTTAATGTTTAAATTTCTTTTTTAATTCTATATGAATTACAGAGTTTAAATACTGTGTATGACTCTTAAGATTTCGAATTTTTAGTGAAATTAAAAGGTACCCATAATCATGGTGTGGAGTATATTAATCTAATTGATACTTTTAAATATACTCAAGAAGGACATGGGTTCCAGAACCCTACTTTATTGGTGATTTATTAGAATAATCTTTCCAAGGCAATCTGACATATTCATTTTCTTTGTAATCAAATATATTATACATGTAGGCTTTTTTTGGTCTACTTGTGAAATTATTCCAAGAGTATTCATAAGAAGCATTTAAATATTTTTGATAATGCTTAATAGCTAGCTTGACTCCATCATTTGCTGAGAGATAATCCTTAAAAGATCTTGCACCAATACTTGTTAAAAACTCTAATGAAACTGTAACTGAATAGCCGTTATTAACAAGTAATAATTTAATTATGTCTGAATCTGAGGAGGAGTAATAAGTATTTGTAATTGTAAATAAGCGACCACTTTCATAGCCAAGCTCTGCTCCCGT
>JABJPQ010000396.1 GCA_018663815.1 Halobacteriovoraceae bacterium
CATCTTCAATATTATCAAGTGTCAAAATAACTTCTTCAATTTCAGCAGGGTAAACTTTTTGGCCACCAACATTAATTAGATCAGTGACTCGACCAAGAATTCTAAAGTAATCCCCATCAACTTCAACTTTGTCTTGAGTATTAAACCATCCTTCTTTGTCAAAAGGCTGAGGTGCATTCAAGTAACCAAGCATTGCAAAATCTGATTTGATCCAAAGAATATCATCTACAACTTTTAGATTAAACCCAGCACCGCCCATTTTAACCCATAAGGATCCATCATCTCGAGATTTTGATCTCAAGACTCCCAGCTCAGACAAGCCATAGGTTTGTTGTAATTTTGCATTGGGGAATATATTTGCCAACCTATCTAAAGTAGCCTGAGGCATAACTTCTGTTCCATAAGAGATTAAATTCAATGAGGAAAGATCGTAATAATCATTAGGTTTGGCATGAACCAACATATTCAAAAAAGATGGTGTCGTTGGTAACAGCTCAACTTTGTGATCTTGAATAGCTTCACAAATTGCCTTAACACTCCTCTCCCTTACAGTAACAATTGTTCCGAGACTCGACGTAATTGCAAGTAATGTATTTATACCTCCGAAATGATCAAGCATCAAAAAGGTAATAGCGACCGTCTTCTTTCTCGGGGTTGAGAATTTTTCACAAACACGCGCCAGGTTATGAAGAATTCCCTTAGGAGTTCCTGTCGACCCCGAAGAAAATACCATCAAACCAGGATCATTAGACTCAAGAAGCTTTCGTGTGATTTCATTTTCTGCAACACGATCAACCGATTCAAATTTAATTTTCTCAATATCATCTGAAAAGTCTATAAACCATTGGCTTTCTGATATTTCATCTATAGCAGACCTTTCCACGACTGATTCTCGGGTTAGAGGTGCAATAATATTTTTGTTTTTTGCAAGCGCTAACATAAAACAATAGAGCTCAGGAGAATAGTCCCCCAAAAGAAGAACAATATCCCCATGTTTAATATTTTTTTCTTGGATGATTTTCGTAAAAGCATTTGTCGTCTCTACGACTGAACCATAAGTAACTTTCCTACCATTATCAATGAATGCAATATCTTCAGGAACAGTTGCAAACCTCTCTAGTAAAAAATCCATTTATTCGTCTCCCGTCAACTCTTTTACAACTAATCTAATCAATGGATAAGACGAAAGGTTAGCAGCTTCATCATCAGGAACACTGATATCGTACTCCTCTTCCAGTGCCAATATGAGATTCATTTGTGCAAATGAATCCCATGTTTCAATCGTATCGCTACTTGAATCATCTTTAACCTCTGAAGCTTCAACAGCAAGTACTGCGGCAATGACTTCTTTTAGTTTATCTTCATTTATCATAAATTATCTCCACATGTGACTGTGTCTTTAGTTTAACTTCTCTAATGTCTGCACGATATGAACGTTTTCCATCTTCTTCACGTAAAAGAGGAATACCAAGACGGTCATAAAAATCGGCAACTTGCTCATTTTTCAGTGTTCTTAAATAGTTTGATTGAAAAAACTTACAGTCCTTTATTTTAGCATCATTCACAACATCATGCCAAAAACCAAATTCAATTCCTCTGCCAATAACTCGACAACTCATTAAAAATGAATCGACGATAGCGGTATCACCTTCATATTGGATGATAGCAATTCCTGTTAACCCGGAATCACCGAACTTATCTGACACGTTTAACGTATACACGGCATGAGTGTCAGAATTTATAAAGCTTTCAATATCTGTCTCCGAATATCTTTTTGTTGTTAAGTTAAACTGATTCGATTTTTGGGTTAGCTCAGAAACTCTTTGAATTGTTTTAGGATTATCTTTAACCAAGATTGCTTTCAAATCAAGCGATTTTAGGTAATCATCTTGATTGGTAAATTTATTTTTTTCACCTTCAAGTAAAACTTTCTTCTTATACTGCTCTGTTTTATTTGCACTTTCTTTTGATGACGCTCCTGGCAAAACCAGCTCTTTCAGACCGTGAATAACATCAAAGTACTCATGAGGATTTTTAGGAACTTGAAATACTTTTACTTCAGGTAGTTGAGAACGTACAGACTCACACTCAAACGGTGAATCATCTAAAAAGATGATGCTATCCAGTCCAATATTTAGTTCTTGAGAAATCTCCTGAAGGTTTTGAGCTTTGTTATTCCAATTAACTTTCTTGATAATGAGGTGCTGATCTTTAATTATTTGATGAGGGTGATTCATTAGGACATCATCAACATCTGGAGCATTATTTTTACTACATAAGCAAAGTATCATTCCATTTTTCTGCATCTTTAAGAATTCCTGCTGAGCATACCAAAATACATTTCCAGGGTAATCATAAGGAGCTAATTTGATCCCCTCAATAAGATCTTCGCCAATAATTCCACCCCACAGTGTATTGTCACAATCAAGCACGATGGCTTTATAGAAATATGACCCTAAACCTCGGGACTCTAAAACAATCTCTCTCGCTAGCCGATCCAGAAATAAATTTTTAAAAGGAGCTTTAAACTTATAATAGAAGCGGTGATCATAGCTATTTTTATAACCTAAGTCCGCAATAACAGAATGAATATTTAAGATTCTAACATTTGCGTATTCCAATGCGTAATCCTGAATGACTTCATTGAAGGATGCGATAATTTTTTTTATCTTTTGATTATAATTATTAGCACTAGGTTTATTAAATTTATCCATTAGAGAAATATAAACGCTTTTAAATCCTTTAGACTTTTCTAAAACGACTCCAAGTTCACCACGAAATCTCTCCCTTTGCTCTTGAATCATATCTTCATTAATATGCTCTAGTTGAGCCTCAAAAGACGGAAGAAGGTTATCAAAGAAATTTACGAGGACAACATTATCAACCTTTTTCTCTATAAAGGAATCAATATTTGACAGGTGACTATCATACCCACCTTGAATTATGTTAGCACCTACATTAGCCATCATTGAGTGTTTTTTTAAAAAGATTCCAAGCTGATCAATTGTTATATTACTTGAAAGTCCAAAGGTTATAGATTGTTGAAATTCGCCATGACTTTCCAAGTCTCTAATTATTTTCATTAAAGAACCAAGAGGTAAATTTTCTTCTTGTAGTTTTTTAATTTGATCGTATTTCTCCATTACATCATCACCTGGCCACCATTGATACGGATAGTTTCACCTGTAATATAATCAGCGCATTCAGATGCTAAATAAGAAACAGCACCTGCAATATCTGTAGGCATTGCCAGTCTCCTAAGCGGTGTAGCTCGAGCAATCAATAGTCTTGATTTTTCAGGAATATCACCAATCAAGGCAGTATCAGTCATACCAGGAGAAACACAATTCACTGTAATTCCGAGTGGCCCAAGTTCTGCGGCCATATATCTTGAAAGTGTTGCAAGAGCTGACTTTCCAAGAGCATATGAAGTCCACCCTACAGATGGAACTCCATCCAATACTTGAGAAGTCATATTAATAATTTTTCCATACTTCTGTTCTTTAAAAACAGGGTAAGCAGCTTTGCACATCAAAAATGCTGCTTTTAATTGCACGTCCATATGGGATGAGATTTCATCGTATTCAAGTTTTTCAAAATTATTTTGATTAATCTTTGGAGAAGCATTATTAACAATACAATCGAGTCCTTGATAAATTCTTGTTGTTTCATCAACAAGTCTTGCAATTGCCTTCGGGTCTGTAATATCAGCTTGGATCGCAGTTGCTTCCCCACCAGCTTTTTTAATCTTATCAACTAAGTTAATAGCTTTCGTTTTATTGCCTCTATAGTTAACAACAACTTTATAACCATCACTAGCTAGTTTTTCACAAATTGCAGTTCCAATTCCACCAGTTCCCCCAGTTACGATAACGACTTTTTTTCTCTCAACTGATCTAGGTAACTCTTTAGTTGTTTCTAATAGCTTTACTTTACCATTTCCAGATAAGATGACCTTATTGTTCTGATTTACTATTTTTGCTGCTAACTCAAGTACTCTTTGCCCATCATTTTTTTTAATCACGGTACAGGAGATTGTAAGTTCATCCCCAAGTCTTACTGGTAAATGAAACTCAAATGCTTGAGACATCCAAAGCGCACCTTCACCAGGAAGCTTCATTCCAATGATTGTTGAAATAAAGGAAGCACCAAGCATGCCATGCACGACAATATCTTTAAAAGAAGTCGTTTCAGCGTAAGATTTACTTGTATGAAGAGGATTATTATCACCCGTCATTTCTACAAATTTTCTAATATCATCTTCCGTAATCAACTTGATTAATGAAGCAGTATCACCAATTTTTATATTTTCAAATTTATTAAACTTTGCCATGCCATCTCCAAGTACTTGCGCCAAAATTAAATCCAGCACCGACTCCAGCTAGTACAAGAATATCATTATCTTTTAATAAACCCTTTTCAACAGCATCACTTAGGACAATTGCGATCGATGCAGCACCAGTATTTCCAATGTCCTGCACATTCGTATATGTTTTTGTTAAGGGTTGTTTCATTTTTTTTACGACATATTCAATTAGTTTTAGGTTTGCCTGGTGAAATAAAAATAAATTAACATCATCAGCAGTGAGGTTAGATTTCTTTAAAACATCTTTCACAACTCGAGGTAAACCAGTAATTGCTTGCTTCCATGTCGCTAATCCGTTCATTTCCATATAATCAATTTTGGGATCGAACTCTCTTCCCATATTTGCAAAACTAGACCCTCCACCTCTAAAACGAACAGATTCGTAAGTTGAGGTATCAGCATGAAACGAAGAGGCAATCACTCCATTTTCTTTAGGGACCTGAGCTAAAACCGCAGCTCCAGCACCGTCACTAAAGAATATAGAGGTATTCACATCGGATCTATCGATATAACGAGTGTGTAATTCGACTCCAACAACAAGAGCATATGCTACAGAGTCATCCTGCATCATTCTATCAGATGCAACTGTTAAGCCTGTTACAAAACCAGAGCAGTTGGCTTGAATATCAAAGATCTGTGCATTTTTAGTTCCCAAGTCATGGTGAATTTTTGCTGAAAGTGGAGGAAAGATATAGTCAGCAGAAAAGGTACAAGCAATAATTAAACCAACTTGATCAGGGGTAATACCTGCCATTACCATCGCTCTTTTTGCAGCATTAACAGAAAACTGAGATGCTGTTTCTCCTTCTTGCGCAATATACCGTCTTTGAATTCCAGTTTTTTCTAAAATCCATTCTGGTGTGACTTCATCCAATGACTTACATAGCTCTTCATTTGTATCAATATGCTCTGGCAGATCATGCCCAACACCAATGATTCCTATCCCATAATTAGAGCTCATGATTTATGTTTCCTTCTGTTGCATCGATACTTAAGCATAAAAATTTTCTAAGGTCCGTATTATTACTTACTATTTGATTTAAAGAAGCACTTCCCCCATGACCTGGATAAACCTCTATCTCCCCTGGAAAAAAGCTAATATATTTTACGAGTGATTCTTTTAATGTTTTTGAATCAGAACCCGTAATACTGTCCTCAACGACAAAATTTCGAAACAAAGTATCTCCAGTAAACAAAGAGTCTTCAATTTCAATTAAACAGCTTCCAGCTGTGTGTCCTGGGGCATGGTGATAAGTAATTTTAGTATTATTAATTTCAAAAGAATTTGAAGCCCCTATAACCCAGTTGACAACAGTCGGAACTTGTATTTTCTGTTTAATTTTACAAATCATAAGTAAAAAGTTAGCTGACTTGGTGACCTTCTTATCTTTTTCATGGATGTAGATTTCAATATTGTACATATCAGCAAGAATTTGAGCTGAACCGATATGATCGAAATGTCCATGAGTACAAAGGATTGCTGTCGGAGTTAAGCCTTGAGTTTGAATCTCCTCAGTAATTAATTCTGACTCAAGTCCTGGATCGATAATGAGACATTCCTTCGAATCATTTAAAAGATATAAATAAGTATTAGATTTTAAAGATGAATTACGAATACAAGTAATTTTTCCCACTAATTAATACCACCCAAATAAATTGTCTGTGCCGATATATAAGAACTTCTTTCTGCTGCAAAAAAGTCTAGTACATTTAAAATATCGTCACTATTTGCAAATCGTGGAACAGGCATACTTTCGATAATTTCTTGAATTTTAATCTTTGCTTGATCAGTGTGAG
>JABJPQ010000312.1 GCA_018663815.1 Halobacteriovoraceae bacterium
AAAATAGAATTTTTTATATAGGCTGTGATGAGAGCGTAATAACAAAAACTCAATGCTTAAAAGGGGTACTTTCTTTTCAAAAAGCCTTTGATAAAACACATATTATTTACAAGCATCTTATTGGAATTGGCATGTCAAATAAAGCTATCACTGAAGATTTATTTGCACATCCGCAATTTCGATATGATATGACACCTGAAGAAATGCAAAACCTCTTACAAGTAGAGTATCTTGCTCGGAAAAGGTTAGTAGATGATAAACTTAGAAAAGTAGTTGCTCAAAAGTTGAATCTTAAACGGGTTTCTTGCTTGGTGATAACTTCATTTGAAAGTTGTGTTCGAGAGCTTGATAGGGTTTTGAACATGAAGTTTGCTCCTGAAATAACAAAAATTCAACTTAGTTCGGATTGGGGAGGGGCTTCAAGAATTATCAATAAAGATTATATTAGTGGAGAGAGTGAGAAAATTTTAGTCCTTAGAAGTAATTTTATTATTGAGGAACTGCCTGATAATGTTAAAGCGGTAATTTTAAATTAACACTCAACAATATTAACAGCGAGTCCACCCTTAGATGTTTCTTTATATTGTTTTTTCATATCGCGACCAGTTTGTTTCATGGTCGCAATAACTTTATCTAATGATACGTAATGCGTACCATCCCCACGTAAGGCCATGCGAGCAGCATTGATTGCTTTAATTGCTCCCATAGCGTTTCGCTCTATACAAGGAATTTGCACAAGCCCGCCAATGGGATCGCAAGTAAGTCCAAGATTATGTTCCATCGCAATCTCTGCCGCATTTTCAACTTGTAAGGTTGTGCCCCCTAGAACTTCACATAAAGCAGCTGCGGCCATTGAGCATGCAACACCAACTTCGCCTTGGCAGCCAACCTCAGCCCCACTGATACTTGCATTTGTTTTATAAAGAATGGCAATCGCTCCTGCCGTTAATAAAAAATCAATAACACCTTGATCGTTTGCTTGTGGACAAAAGCGAGAGTAATAGTGGAGAACTGCAGGAATTATTCCCGCAGCACCGTTAGTTGGCGCAGTAATAACTTGTCCTCCAGCTGCATTTTCTTCATTAACAGCTAAAGCATATAAGTTAACCCAATCTAAGACGCTGAGTGAGTCCATAAGATTTTTTTCTGGATTATTTAAAAGTTGTTTGTACACATGTGGTGCTCGTCTTGGAACTTTTAATCCACCGGGAAGAATACCTTCATTAACAAAACCTCGTCTTACGCAATCTTGCATGATCTTCCAAAATTTTAAAAGGTCCGTTTTTATTTGTGTCTCATCTCTCCATATTAATTCATTTTGAAAAACAACTTCTGATATTTTAAAATTGTTTTTACGGCATTGTTCCAGTAACTCGGCGGCAGACTGGTAAGGGTATTTTACGTGTTGCAGGTGTGAGTTGATAACATTAGAAGTATCTATTTCAGCTTCTTCTAAAACGAAACCACCCCCGATTGAATAATAAATTTTCCGATAAAGTTCATTATTATTTTTATCAAAGGCCGCGAAAGCCATCCCATTTGGGTGATGAGGAAGACTAATACGGCGATTAAATTTCAAATCGTTTTTAACGACAAA
Organism: Halobacteriovoraceae bacterium; assembly: GCA_018663815.1. Taxonomy (GTDB): domain Bacteria; phylum Bdellovibrionota; class Bacteriovoracia; order Bacteriovoracales; family Bacteriovoracaceae. Next base: position 1,598 of record JABJPQ010000312.1, read on the forward strand.
AGGTACTTCTTTGGAATGTTCCTTAAAAGAAAGTTTGAGCTTTTTGAGCTTGATTGTATCACTGATAATATGTTCAATCTGATCTGAGTCGATAGTTTCTGGATCATAGCCTTGAATTCCCAGTAAAAAAGCTTTATCTGTTCCATGGCCTTTTCCTGTAAGGGCTAAGGAGCCATAGAAATCGCATTTGATCTTATCGATATCATCAAATAGCTTTAGTTGTATAAGGTATTCAATAAAAGACTTTGCAGCCTTCATCGGGCCTACTGTGTGTGAGCTTGACGGGCCAATACCAACAGTGAAAATATCAAAAATACTTACTGACATGAATGACCCTTAAATATAAATTCCAAACAATGTGCAAACAATCCACAGGCTAGCGGAAGTAAATAGAGGGATGGTTAAGTTATCATCTAGCTTTAAAGGAATGAGATCAAATCCAGCGCATATTAAGCCAAGCAAGGCTGATACAAGTAAAATAGAAATTTCAAACTGCTCATTATAGCCAGTTAAAATAAAAATGCTAACGAGAAAAACAGATACAAAAAAAGCTAAGGATCCTTCAACTGAACGAGTAGGTGAGATTTTATGTTTACCAAATTTGATACCAATTATCGCTGATAAAGGATCTGCAAAAGCTAATGAGTAAATTCCGATAAGAGCAATATGTTTTGGAAATACAACAATCGTCAAAAGTACGGCCATTGCATAAGGAACCATGGCGGATTCTTTTAGTTGTTCTTCAGCTCTAATAATAAATCGTGTTACTGGGATTAATTTAGCTGCTGTTTCTGGATAATTAACTCGTACTTGCTCAACTAAGTATAAGACACAGGCAACGGTTCCTAAAAAATGAACCATTTGAGAGTGGTCAAAAGAAACGAGGTACAACGTTGCAATGGCAAACCCATTAAACATGTGAAAAAGACGCCGCATGATTTGGATGTGGTGTCGGGTCGATATGTTTTCTTTTTTAGCGGGCTTTTTGCTTGGTGAGTCAGCGGTGATTTCTATATTTTCCGCTTTATCATTGTCATCCCAACTATAGTCTATATTATCCATATTTTGCCTTTAACTAGGTATCGGAGTATCGCAGGTTGAGGTTGAATTGTAAATGATCCTATCTGCTAAGTTCTTGATATTTAAAGAAAGTAATTTGGTGTTTTCTTAAGCTTCATAACAAAAGCACTTGGGTCTTAAATTTTTTCTAATATAAATACGGATTCCATCGACATATCAATATTAAAATCTTCTTCACCGTAAAAAGATAGTCCTCCAACCCAAAAAGTATCTCGTTCATTAGTTGTTCCTAGAACAAGTAAGAACTCATTCTCAATAGAAATTTTTCCGTTAATAGACGTCTCAGTTTGAATTTCTAATGAACAAAAAGTGGAATTTGTTGTTGGAGAAGTACGAATATTATCACCAACAGAAATGTAATAGGTTGTATCGGGCTTCGTGGAGGCAACTTTCAAACCTTTTGGAGTTGGAAGTGTTTGAATGAATTTTGTTTGGCTAGTTAAAAAATCTGCTTTAATAAAAGAAACAAGATCTTCATCATCAATATCTAGTGCGAGACGAATCTTTTCAACTGAGTCAGAAAAAAATTGAACTTTAAGCTTTCCACTTAAATCAATAGAATTACAATCAAAGCTGGAAGCAAAAGCTCCAAAGCAATTAGCCAATATTAAAAATGATAATATTTTAAGTACCTTCATGTGTTCCCCTCTGCTAGGCAATTTATAGCTTGGTTTATAGGAATCGGAAATTGAGTTGTAAAAAAGACTGAGAGTGGCATTAATATAAGCCGTTTTTTTGCAAATAGATTTAAAAATTGAAAGAGGGTTTAAATTCTTAGCAAAGTGCTTCTTGTAACTACTGAATATCTTTGACTTATTTTCTACCAAAAAAAAGAGCTTTAAAACCTCTAAATATTTGCCGACAAGACTTTATAATGAAGGTGATGAAAGATATGAAATATTTAACATTTTTATTTTCAATGAGCTTATTTTTGCAAAGCTGTGCGCCCGCTCCAGAAGATGGTTTGAAAAGTAAAATTTCCATTCGTCTGCCGGCTTCGGTTAGTCAATCTCCATTAAGACATCTCAAAATGAGTAGTAGTAGACAGGCTAAGGTTACCAGCCTTAATGATATTGACTGCTATGCTATTTTGATAAGCTGGAACGAAGAGTTAGTTGAGCCATCTTTTCCAATAGGTCGTTGTGCTACAAGTAGTGGCTTAGAGGTATTAAATATTCGGCAAGCTGAGG